>JACPFE010000663.1 GCA_016183145.1 Deltaproteobacteria bacterium
CTATCCCTCTCCCGCAAGCGGGCGAGGGAACACTCAAACAAGAGCTACGAAATTCCTACAGACAATTCTTCTTCACCCACTCGACGATCTCGCACCGCTTGGCGAACCAGATATCGGGAAACGACTTGGCGTACTTGATGCACTCGTCGTAAACCTTACCCGTCGCCGGAAACGCCATCTGGCAATGCATCGCCAGCGTCAGCATCTTCGGTTCTTGCGCCGATTCTTCGTAGAGGATATCGAACTCGTCTTTGAAAGATTGAAAAATATCGCGTGCGATGATGCCGCGCCGGTACATACCCGTATCGTTCAACCCGCTAATCGCGTTTTTGTACGGCACGATGATCATCGTCTTACCGTTGATCTTTACCGGATAGGGATTATCGTCGTTCACGGCGTCGCCGTGCCAGCTGAAACCTTCATCCGCCAAAATGCCCAACGTCCGCTCCGTGTGGCGCATGCCCGAAGTCAGCCACCCCGTCGGCCTGACGCCGACGAAGTCCTGAAACATCTTGGCGCAGGTACGAATCTCTTCGCGCTCCTGTTCTTCGGTAAGATGAATGAGCTGCAAATCCTCGGCGTAGGAATGGCCGACGATCTCATGGCCGCGCTGGTGCACCGCTTTTACCGCCTCGGGATAACGATGGATGCAGAGCGCATTCGTATTGAAAGAAGCCTTGACACCGTACTTGTCCAGTATGCGCAGAATGCGCCACACCCCGGTCCGTCCGCCGTAGTCGTTCTCGCTGGCGGTCCGGCAATCGTAAAGCGAGACGACGTCGTCTTCCTTGATCGGATTGGACCCGCCGACATGGTGCGTGCGCCTGTGCTTAGGATTCGGTATTTCCGTCCACGCCTCCAAATTTCCCGCCAAAGCTACCGCCAGCCTTGCCCCATGCGGCCATTTGATCTTGATCTTCTTGGCCTTCGAGTAAACATCGTAAAAATCATCATGTTGCGGCATCATGGCCAGCTATTCCTCCTCGGGTCGAAACAAGAGTTTTGTTTAAGGATATATGGAAATCGCCAGATGGTGTCAAACAACGATGCTCGCCCGCTTTACGCACTATGCTTCAGTCTAAGCCGTTTGCTCACCTCCAACCGCAGGGTCGACGGCACGCTCACCATACTCTTCGGTCTCTACATCTGCCCGCATCCCGTCAGTGATAATCAAATGGTCAAGCGTTAGATGGTTGGCGCTGAATCTCCTAACCGTACTCTATGTTGTGGATCGTCACTATATGGGGACAGGTCACATCACGAGCCCACCGGCTTGAAGTGATAATGATCGCTCAGTTTTGGCTATAGCCCCGACCTTCATAGGCAATGGTACTCGCTGGCAGGTCATTTTTGCAGCAGAATCGATTTACGGCAGAAGTTTAATTATCGGCATTAACTCATTGATAGCAAGCAGGAAATCAAGCTGATGTTGACTTAATTCTGTTTTTTCATTATATTTAGCATAGTTAGCGTACCTAGGAAAGGAAATGCCTTAGGCGAATTCAGTTTGCGTTTTTCAGCAACTACACCGTTTCAGGCATGCAAATCGATGGCTATCTACTCCGTCCTGACAAAAAAGGATCTCGCCAAAATTGCCGATGAATTCGCGTTGGGCGATTTGACTGCATGGTCTGGTGTCAAGACCGGATCGGTCAATACCCACTACCGCTTGGAAACCAAACGTGGCCGCTATTTCGTAAGAATTGACGAGGTGAAAAGCGAAATTGAGGTAAAACAGGAAATCGATCTGTTACTTCATATCAAGAAACAGGGGTTTCCATGTGTACAACCTCTGAAAAGCAAGACCGGCAGGTTTTACCTAGAGCACCAAGGAAAATGCCTCACTGTGAGTCGCTACCTAGATGGGGAGGAGGTAGCTGTTGAAACGATGACCGCCGGGCAATTGGAAACACTGGGCCATGCCTTGGCTAATCTCCATCTAATCGGCAGGAACTACAAGAAAGGGATCGATAATCGCTTCGGTTTCAATCGGATACTCGCCACTTACAAAGATATTCGCCGTCAACTGCCGTCTCATTTAAAACATATTGTTCGAGTCCTGGATGATGAGTTCTCATATCTGGAAAACTACTTAGACAACAATCTCCCCAAGGGCATTATTCACGGCGACCTCTTTCCCGATAACGTAAAATTCAAGGGAAGCCGACTCGTTGGAGTCATGGATTTCGAAGCCGCCTGTCGGGGAAAACTTGTTTTCGATCTTGCAACCGCGGTTAACGCGCTCTGTTTCGTCGAACAACGTTACCGCATCGAACGGTTTGAGGCTTTGATTTCCGGCTATGAGAGTTTGAGACCCTTGTCCCTGCCAGAATGGGATTCGTTTCCAAATGAGTTGCGTTTTTCCGCGCTGCGATTCACCGTCACGCGCATCAAGGACTTTTATCTCAAGAAAACCGATGAGAATCTTGGAGTCGACAAAGATTTCAAGGAATTTTATGACCGCCTCTTGATCCTGAGGCGCGAAAAAAGCGGCGGCATGGAGGACATTCTCCTAGCCATGGCAACCGGGTATGATTATCGAAAGTACCAGAAATCAAAACCTTCCAAGTGATTGTTCCTCGGTTACCCTCCTCCGCAGAAAGCCGCGGGTGCAAACTCGCGGATGAATGCGAGGTGGGTACCCTCCGTAGCCTTGGCGAAGGAGGGTGCGCTTCGGAGGGTTCCGCCCGACGAAGCGTGTGGAGCGGTGCTACGGTCTTAAGGCGGTGGGGCTCCACATTACCGTCTTTGACTTAAGAATCATTCCCTAGGGCGTCGCCTCCAGCTTGCTTATTTTCAATCGCGCGTCCCGCCTAATTAGCCGAACCAGTGACCATAAAATCGTCACCGCACCGACCAAGAACAGTACCCTTCCGCCAGTCAATACCACAAAGAAAAAATTCAGCTTGACTCTTGCCGTGTTATATCGCTCCCGGTCCTCGTTGATCCGCTGCAGCACCGCTTCATTTTTTTGATGATCAAGCTCCTGAAAATTGCGATAAGACTCTTCCAAACCCGTTTGTCCTGATTTGTGCAAGAGGCTTTGGTACTTGGCCGTCTCAATTGCCCCAACCATCCAATTCCCAATTCCCAGCACAAAACATACCATTCCAGAAATTAACAAATTGCTCGAATATAGGTCACGGACATTCATGCGCTCTAAGACTTAGCAAAATTCTGTTTTACGGTCAAATTTTTTCGAAACCTGGTATGCCGATGGTGCGCAATAGGAGCGGATCTCTCCGGGCAAGCCCGAGGCACCACTGCCGACCCGCTTCGACTCGCTTCCCCTCGATCTTCCTCGGGGTGGTGAGCCTGTCGAACCACGCTTGCTCAGGACAGGCCCTCGATTTTCAGGCGGAATCCCGAGTGAGGGACCCCCGGCTGGGGCCCGAGTCGACGGGTCGAATGGAGATATTGCCGAACCCGTACTGCTATTTTCCGTGACAGCGCTTGTACTTTTTGCCGCTGCCGCAGGGGCAAGGGGCATTGCGGCCGATTTTCTCGCCTTCCCGTCTGCTAGGTCCGGCAGGGTGCGCTTGGATGTTTTCCGCTCCATGGCTCAGAACCATCCGCTGCGGTCGCTGCGCCATGGCGACTTCCTGCGCGGCGCTCTCCCGGGCGATTTCCACGGTAAAGAGCTTCTGCACGACGTCCTCTTCAATCCGATGGATCATCTCTTCGAACATTTCGAAGCCCTCTTTCTGATATTCCTGAAGGGGGTTTTTCTGTCCATAACCCCTGAGCCCGATGCCCTCCTTCAGATGATCCATATTAAGGAGATGATCTTTCCACAGGCTGTCGATGGTTTGCAGCATGATAATTTTCTCAAGCTGCCGTAGCATCGGCGCGCCAAAACGCCTTTCCTTATCTTCGTAGGCTTCAACGGCCCGCTCGGCAAGCAAATCGGCGATTCCATCAGCGGTCAGGCTGTCTTTCTCGGGTTCGAGGTCCAGTCGCAGATTAAACCGGTGAAAGAATCCTTCGCGCAACCCGATCAAATCCCACTCCGAAGGATGAAGCTCCTTGTCGGCGTAACCAGACAGCACCTCTTCCGCCAGGCCTCGAGCCATTTCGAGCACTTCCTCTTTTAGGGTCTCGCCCTTCAGCACCTCCCTGCGTTGGCTGTAAATCACCTCGCGCTGCTTGTTCATGACATCGTCGTACTCCAGGAGATGTTTACGAATGTCAAAGTTATGGGCTTCGACCTTCTTCTGGGCGTTTTCGATGGCCCGGGTCACCAAACCATGTTCGATGGGCACCCCTTCTTCCATGCCCAGACGGGCCATAATTCCTTGAATCCGGTCGGCGCCGAAAATGCGCATCAAGTCATCCTGCAAGGATAGAAAAAAGCGCGAGGAGCCAGGATCGCCCTGACGGCCCGAGCGCCCACGAAGCTGGTTATCGATGCGCCGGCTTTCGTGACGCTCCGTGCCGAGTATATGCAAGCCTCCGGCAGTGATCACCTGCTCCCGTTCCTCGGCGCATAGCTTGTTGTACTCTTGCAGGATCTCGTCGAAACGGTGCCGGTATTCTTCCGGCGCCTTGTCCAGTTGCTCACGAACCTCCTCGACCATGCGCAGGTATTCCTGTCGCTTGCTCTCATAATTGTCTTGCGCCGATTGAATGGCCTCCTCGTACGGCTTGCGAATCTCTTCACAGCGCTTTTCCGCCTCTTCATAGGCCTGACGCACCGTTTCGTATTCCTGTACGAGTCCCGCCTGTTCGCTCTCGGCCAACCGCGCCAGGGCGGTTTGAAACTCCAGATCGAGAATGCGTTGTTCATAATTACGCCGTTTTTCGTCGAGTGCTTCAACGCTCGCTTCTCGCTCGCCGACATTTTGCTGCCAGCGAGCGATCGCCTCGGTAAAATCTCGCCGCGCTTCGGCGAACTCCTCGTCCGGAGGAGCAGGCATTTCGTTGCCGTCTTCCAGTAGGGCGCTCTCAAACTCTTCCTTCCCCTTTAGATAGCCCTCCGGAATTGCGCGAATTCCGTGGAGCGCCTCGATGAGCGTCGTCGCCGAAAGATCTTCATAGCCCTGGCGCAGCTCCCGAAACGGAGAAACTTCCCTGATTTCGCGCTGAAGCTCCGTTGAGCGCTTAAGCGCATCGCCGCGCTGCCGGTCGAAGAGCTCGCCTTCTTTCTGGTAGCGGGCCTCGGCCTTTTTTACTTCTTCGTCGAACTTTTCGCGCAACTCGCGCAACGAATCTTCATAACGCGCCCCCCCCTGCGCCGGCAGCTTGGCGGCGCGGTTGATCCACTCGTTTTCCATGTCCGAGCGCGCCAAGAATTCGGGATTGCCTCCCAGTAGAATGTCGGTTCCACGACCGGCCATGTTGGTCGCGATGGTCACCGTGCCGAAGCGGCCGGCCTGGGCGATGATCGACGCCTCAGCTTCGTGGTTGACGGCGTTGAGAACGTTATGCTTGATCCCCTTTTTCTTGAGCATGCGCGAGAGATGCTCGGATTTCGCCACCGACGTCGTGCCGACCAAAATCGGTTGACCCTTGCCGTGTCGCTCGGCGATTTCTTCCACCACGGCGTTGAACTTTTCGGCTTCCGTTCGGTATACGACGTCGGCATGGTCGGTCCGAATCATATTTCGATGGGTCGGAATGACCAAGACATCTAGCTTATAGATTTTCTTGAACTCAGGGGCCTCGGTGTCCGCGGTGCCGGTCATCCCCGCGAGTTTCTTGTACATGCGGAAATAATTTTGAATCGTGATCGTGGCGAGCGTCTGGTTTTCCTCGCGGATATGCACGCGCTCCTTGGCTTCCACCGCCTGGTGCAGTCCGTCGGACCAGCGCCGCCCCGGCATCAGCCGGCCGGTGAACTCATCGACGATGATCACCTCGCCGTCTTTAACGACGTAATCGATGTCGCGCTTAAAGATCGCGTGGGCCTTAAGCGCCTGCTGCACATGGTGCAGCGTGTCGATCTGGCGCGGATCGTACAGGTTGTGCACTCCAAGCAGCCGCTCCACTTTGGCCACGCCGGTTTCGGTCAACATAACCGAACGGCTTTTCTCATCGACGGTATAGTCGCCCTGTTTTTCAATGGCCGCCCGGTCCTCCTGCGACGGGTCACCTTGGATGACAGCGCCGCGCTGGAGCTTCGGAATAATGCGGTCGATGAGATAATACTTGTCCGTCGATTCTTCCGCCGGGCCGGAAATGATCAACGGAGTCCTTGCCTCGTCGATGAGAATATTGTCCACCTCGTCGACGACGGCAAAGTTCAGTTCTCTCTGCACGTATTCTTCCAGCGAGAATTTCATATTGTCGCGCAGGTAGTCGAAGCCGAATTCGTTATTGGTGCCGTAGGTGATATCGGCGCGATAAGCTTCCTGGCGCGAGATCGCGCGAAGATTCAGATATCGATAATCCTTGGTCAGAAACGTGGGATCAAAAAGATAGCTGGTTTCGTGCACGATCGACGCCACCGTCAAGCCCAGCTTGTGATAAATCGGTCCCATCCACTGCACGTCGCGCCGTGCTAAATAATCGTTGACCGTAATCAAGTGGGCGCCCCGGCCGGTGAGCGCGTTTAGATACAACGCTAGGGTCGCCACCAGCGTCTTGCCCTCACCGGTCTTCATCTCACCGATTTTGCCCTCGTGAAGGACCGCTCCGCCGATCAATTGCACGTCGAAATGGCGCAGGCCGATGGTGCGCCGCGAGGCCTCGCGCACGGCCGCGAATGCTTCCGGCAGGATTTCCTGAAGGACATTGTTTTCCGACTCGCGCAGCGCCTTGTCGGCTTCCTCGCTGCGACTTTTAAGCTCCTCGCGCTCTTCGATATCGGCCGTCGACGCGGCGGCTTGGGCTTCTTCCAGAGCAGCCCGCGCTTCCTCGGTCCCTTCGCGAATACGCTTTTTGAACTCGTCAGTTTTGGCTTTGAGCTCCGCGTCGCTCATTTTTCGGAAATCGGCTTCCAAAGCGTTGATTGCGTCCACGTAAGGACGAATGCGCTTGACTTCGCGGTCGTTCTTAGTGCCGACGATTTTTTTGATTAGACCGAGCATAAATTCAGCCGCTAACCTTTAGTCATTCTCCGACCAATACCTTCTGCCTGTTGCCTTTCATATAAAATACACGAAGCCGACCCGCGCTTACAAGATAGATATGGGCCGGCTGATCCCTGCAGCACCCTGGGGCTCCCGATTCCGGAGTCGAAAACGCCTATGGGACCGTCTTGATTCATTTTGGATTTGTCGGCGCAGAGACGAAGGCTAGTCCTAGGCGTTCAGCCAGTAGCGGGCGAACTCCTGAAGAAAACCCAGGGTGGAAAAATCGCGCATGCGATCGAGATAAACCTTGCCGTTCAAATGGTCCCACTCATGCTGAATCACGCGGGCGTGGAAATCCTTGGCGACGAAGTCCATCTCTTTGCCGTCTCTGTCCCATGCCTGAATGCGAACGGATTTGTAGCGCGGCACCCTGCCTCTGAGATCCGGGATGCTCAAACATCCTTCCCAATCTTCCTCTATCTCCTCGCCTAGCGGCGTCACTCGGGGATTGACAAGCACGGTCAAAGGAACCTTGGGCTTGTCTGGATAGCGAGGATTGTCGGCGACCTCCAGGACCGCGATCTGTTGAGATTCATGCACCTGGTCAGCCGCCAGACCGACGCCGTCATATTCTTTCATGGTCTCGATCATGTCGTCGATCAGTCTTTGCGTTGGCGCGGAGCGCAGCTGCTCCAGAGACAACGGCTGCGTAACCCGCCGCAACACGGGATGACCGAGACGAGAGACCTTGAGAATGGCCATGGCTGATTTTGGCACGACGGACATCGGCTGAACAAACGGCGGAGATCCCTTGACCTTCGGGCGGTCTTGCCAAGCGCTATTTCGCTGCCGGTTGGGCAGCCAGTTTAGCTTCGAGCTCGGCCACACGCAGCGAGACTAGGGAGCCAGGTTGCTCGCGCAGGTAGTCTTGGTAGGCCGCGAGGGCGGCTTTCACATCCCCCAGTTGCTCGGCGCAGCGCGCTCTGCCCATGATCGCCGGCGCGCGAAACGGGCCGGAAATCTTTTCGGCGTCCGTGTAATGACCAACGGCTTCTTTGCACTGACGCTTCTGCTCCTCCGCATAGGCTAAAGTGACCAGGCCGATTTGCCGGTACAAGGAATTGGGCTTGGTCGCGGCGACAAAGCGCTGCGCTGAATTGAGTGCCTGGTCGAAACTTTTGACCGCAAGAAAACTGTTCGCTTGATAAAGGTAAGCGAGCGCCGCGTAACGCGACCAGCGGTAGGCTGCCACTTTCTCGAATGCCGCGACCGCCTCGCGGTGTTTGCCTTCCTGAAAAAGGGCGAGGGCTTGCCCGAATTCAGCGCTCGCCATCGTGTCCTGGCGTTCTTTGAACATTTGCCAGCCCAACAGGGCCAGGAGCAGCACAACGAGCCCCACACCCGCCGCCAGCACCCTGGTCCGATGCGCAGCGTAAGATTCAAGCGCCTTTTCCGTGGTGATTTGAAACCAGTCGGGCTGGCGCAGGTCTTTACGAGTTAACCGTCGGCTCGCAGTCGCCATTTAAATGAAATGTCCGTGATAAAAACCGATGGGTCGGACGCCGGCGAACCATGAAACCGCGCCGGCGCGTTACCGCTACTGCTTATACTTGAAGTCTTCGGGGGCCATGTTCTCCAGAATCTCGGACCATTTTTCTTTGGATACGTTGGAAACGTTTTCCACCGCCCCTTCCTTCCCCTCTTCGCCTTGCTGCAACACGCTGGACGCTTCCAGAACCGCCTTGGCGACATAGATCGGGCTTTTGGTTCTAAGCGCGATGGCGATGGCGTCGCTCGGCCGGGAATCGATCATCACTCGGCGCCCGCCGAGACTCAAGTGAACCGAAGCGTAGTAAGTGTTTTCCTTAAGTTCAGTGATTTCCACCGACTCGACGGAACAGCCGACCTCGCCAAGAATGTTTTTCAGCAGATCATGGGTCATGGGACGCGCCATCTTGATGCCCTCGATTTCGGTGGCCATCGCGGTGGCTTCCAACAAGCCGATCCAGATCGGCAGGTTCAGCTTGTTTTCGGTATCCTTGAGAATGACGATGGGAGTCTTCGTCACCGGATCCAAGGTCAAGCCGCCAACGGACATTTGGATGGTGTCTTCCCTTTTGCTCATGCGCTTTCCCCTTCCGGATGTAAATCAGAAGCGGTGACTGCCTGCGCCAGCTCGCCGATCAGCGATGTGGCGGTGGCGCCGGTAATGCGAGCCGCCACCAGGGCTCCCGTCAGGCTCTCCGGTCCGAATAAGTTGACGATGCGATTTGAGCGGGTGCGCCCCATAATCTGACCGTTTTTCAATTTCGACCGGCCCTCTACCAGTATCTCTTCGATGCCGCCAATTCTCTCTCTGTTCTTGCGCAGCGATATTTCCCGTTGCAGACTCTGCACCCGACTCAGACGATCCCTCTTGGTGTCATCGGGGATATCGTCGTCGTACAACTTCGCCGAGACGGTTTGCGGCCGCGGCGAGTAGGTGAACGAGTAGATTTCATCATATCCCACTTGTTCAAGCAATTCCAGGGTGGCGCCAAATTCATCATCGGTTTCACCGGGAAAACCGACAATGATGTCTGTGCTGAGCGCGACTTCGGGACGGCGCGCGCGCAAGCGTTCGATGCGATCCAAATAGTCTGCGCGGGTGTAACCGCGCCGCATTCTCGCCAGGACGCCATCCGAACCGGATTGCACCGGCAGATGCAGATGTTGGCAAAGTTTGTCCAGTTCCGCGAAGACCTCAATCAAATCCGGCGAAAGATCCTGGGGATGGGAAGTGGTGAAACGAATGCGCTCGATGCCATCGATGGCGTTCACCCGGCCGAGCAGCTCGGCGAAGCTAAGCTCCCCGGGAGTCATCTTGCCGTAGGAATTGACGTTCTGCCCGAGCAGCATGACTTCCACGACGCCCCGATCGGCCAGCGCTTTGACTTCACGCAAAATTTTCTCGCTCGGGCGGCTGACTTCCCGGCCGCGCACATGGGGCACGATGCAAAAGCTGCAAACCTTATTGCATCCCTGCATGATCGTGACGAATGCTTTGCTCCCCTGAACTTCGGTCGTTCCCTCGGGATCTTCCATGTAGGACGGATCGCGGTAAAAAGCCGTCTCCACCGGGCGGTTTTCCAGCGTCTGAACCTGCTCGACGATTTCGGGAAGTTTGTGGATGTTATGCGTGCCGAAAACCAGGTCGAGATGGGGCACGCGTTTGAGCAGCGCCTCCCCCTCCTGCTGCGCCACGCAGCCGCCTACGCCGATGATCACGCCGGCCCGCTGCTCTTTAATTTCTTTCAAGCGTCCGAGCGCGCTATAGACCTTTTGCTCCGCCTTGTCGCGCACGCTGCAAGTGTTAAGCAGAATCAGGTCCGCGTTCTCCACGCAGTCCGTCACCGCGTAACCCATCCGGCCCATCACGCGCGCAATGCGCTCGGAGTCGTACTGGTTCATCTGACAACCGAAAGTTTGTAGGAAGAGATTCTTCATGGCGCGATCAGGTCGACGACTTTATCGAGCTGGTTGATGCTGCGGCACTCCTCCGCCACGTCGCAATAGGGTCCGTAGCGCGGCATTTCGCTGTCGCCGACACCCCAGGTCATGCGGCTCTCTGGGTTCAGCCAGATAAGCTGTTTGGCCTTTTGCTGAATCTCCCGCAGCACCCAATCACTGGGGCGATTGTAGTTGTTGCGGCCGTCCCCGATGATCAAGACCGTCGTCTTCCGATTCACCGCCGAAAAATAGTTCCGGTAAAATATCTCGAAAGCGCGCCCGAAATTTGAGTGCGAGAAGACGTCGATGACGTCGCCCTTGAGAGCCGTTTCGACCGCGTGATTGATATCGTGCTCCTCGAAAAGTTTGGTCACTTCGCCGAGATCGCTGACGAATACGAAGCTGCGCACTTTGGCGTAGAGGTCTTGCACCGAGTAGACGAATTGCAGCATGAAACGGGACGCGTTCAGCACGGAATCGGAAATGTCGCAGAGGATCATTACCTGGGGCTTGGTTTTCTTGCGCCGGTCAAGCTGAATATGAAACGGCACCCCGCCGTACTGGAGATTGCTGCGCAAGGTTTCTTTGACGTTGAACCGCCCGCGCACCGCCTTTTTGCGCCGGACCGAGAGCCGGTTTTTGAGCCGCTGCGCCAGGCGCGCCACCGCGTCGTTCATGCGCCGGATATCGTCTTCGGTGTAAAACGCGAAGCTCTTGTCCGCCAGCGAACTGCGTTGGCCGGAATCGCGGGGCTCAACCCCGCGCTTGCGCTGCTCCTGCTGGATGACTTGGCGCAGCAGGCGGTTTAGATCGCGCATGCGCTCATCCAAAAAGCGCAGCACGTTCTGCAACTCTTCCCCCGCGCCACCGAGCATCCGGAGCATCGCCTTGAAACGTTCGATGTCGGACTGGACCCGGTCGAGCCCAAGCCGCGCGCCCATTCTCGTGTAGGGCGTGAAGCGAAATCCGTCGTTAAGACCGGACTCCCCTTCCCGTTGCGCGGCCTCCCTGAGCAAACGCTCAAGCTCGCCGCGGTTGGCGGTCAAGAGCGCCCGGGTAAGATCAGAGAGATCCCCATCCATTTCTTTCAGCAGGCGCTCAATCCGTTCGAGCATTTGCTGGAACTCTGCCGGGCTCAACCCCAGCTCCGCCATGACGCGCCGATCCAAGGCATCGATCGCTTGCCCGATGCCCAGGAAGAAAAAATCGAAGAGCTCTTCGAAAGGCTGGATATCGCTGCCGCGCTTTATGAGCGTCGCGCGCAGCGCATGGCGAAACAGTAGCGGATCGGCGATGCCGAGAGACTTTAGGGCGCGAAAGGCGTCCATGTTCTCGGCGAGCGAGACGCGGACGCCGTTGCGCCTCAAGACATTGGCGAACTCAATGACGCGCTCTTCCATCGTCCAGTCTCAAACCGAATTTAGTGCAGATGATCTTTTTCACTGCCGGCCATTCCCTGCTGAGCCCTGCGCTCGGCGAGGTAGGCTTTAAGCTCCTGGCTCGCCTTGCGCACATCAGCTTCGTATTTCACCAGCGTCGCCAGGGTCTGCTCCACCAACTCGTGGTCGAGCTGCTTGATGTTCAAGAGCGTCAGTGCCCTCACCCAGTCGAGTGTTTCGCTGATGCTCGGAGTCTTTTTCAGATCCAGTTTGCGCACCCGGTGGAGCAGCCGCACGACTTCCTCAGCGAGCTGGCTACCCACCCCTGGAACCTTGAGCTTGATGATCTCCATCTCCCGTTGCGGTTCGGGAAAATCGATGAACAGGTGTAAGCAGCGCCGCTTGAGAGCGTCCGACATCTCCCGGCTGTTGTTGCTGGTGAGCACGACCAGAGGAATGTGCCTCGCCTTGAGCGTGCCGATCTCCGGCACGGTGATCTGAAAGTCGCTCAATATTTCCAGCAAGAACGCTTCGAACTCCGCGTCGGATTTATCGACTTCGTCGATCAGCAGAACCGCCGGCTTATCCGCCAGCAAGGCGCGCAGGAGCGGCCGCGGTAACAGGAAGCGGTCGGAAAAGAACACACCGTCCTGGCGCGCGATGCAATCCACCGCCTGTTGCAATGTCTGCGACCCCTGGAGGATCTCGCCGATTTTGTCTTTGAGGATTTGCGTGTAGAGCAACTGTTTGGCGTATTCCCATTCGTAAAGCGCCTTGGCTTCGTCGAGCCCCTCGTAGCACTGGAGCCTGATTAGATCCATATCCAGCGCGCTGGCCAAGACCTTTCCCAGCTCGGTCTTGCCCACTCCCGCCGGCCCTTCCACCAGAATTGGCTTCTGCAATGCCGTCCCGAGGTAGACCACCGTAGCAACGTGCTTGTTGCAAATGTACTTTTGCGTTCCCAGACCGGCGATCACCTCATCCACAGAATGAAACATAGTCGTCCTTTCCAACGTTGGAAACTAACATAATCGCTAATCAACGACAATGCGCTACTGGCGCCGCTGTTTGCGCAAGGTTCGAGGTTTTTGTAAAGCATAGATGTGTGCACGCTCGCGCTGTATTTCAAATCGTTTGAGGGTTACCCGTTGGTGGTCGCGGCTAACCGCGACGAGCACTACGACCGCCCTTCGGCACCGCCGACATTGTTGAACGCCGACCCCGCCATCCTGGCGGGACGCGATTTACGCGCCGGCGGCACCTGGCTGGGAGTCAACGAGCATGGCCTGCTTGCAGGCATCCTCAATCGGAGAACCAACGGCGAGCCGGAGCCAGGACCCGGCACGCGTTCACGCGGTCTGTTGTGTCTGGACATTCTCGCCCTAAAAACAGCGGCCGAAGTGTGCGGATTCCTCCAGACCCTCGGAGAGGTCTACCAACCCTTCACGCTCCTGTGCGCCGACGCCGACGAAGCTTGGTCCGCCTATAACCGCGGCGGTCAAATCAAAACACACTCGCTCGGCCCGGGATTACACGTCTTCAGCAGCGCCACTGAGTCCGATGCTTCTTCAGATAAGCGCGATCGGGCCTACGTCCGTTTCGCTGGTCTCGCGGAGGATCTAAGAACAGATCGAGCCGTTGGCGCCGATGGGTTTCTCCGATTGCGCGAGACCCTGGGAGATCACACCTTGGGAGACGGCTCCAGCGATCCGAGAGATGCGATTTGCATGCACGGCGAGAGCGCCGGAACCGTTTCCTCCAGCATCGTCGTCTATTCGCGGCGCGAGCGCCGCGTGCGGACTTTTTTCTGCTCCGGCGCGCCTTGCCGCAATGTCTTCGGCTCAGCGATGGATCTCGATCTGCGATGAGCGTGGCTGCCAATCCCGGTCGAGCCTCGTCAGTGATCCTGCTGAGAGAGACGCAACCGCGCGGCTTCGAGGTGTTGCTGCGCCGCTGTCCTGGCGGCATGCACGGCTTTCCCTGCGGCGCCGTTTACAAGAGCGATTATGCGCCAGACGTCTTACGCCGTTGCCGCGGCTTGAGCGGCGAGACCGCGCGCAAGATCCTCGGCGCTCACTTGGCACCGCCGGAAGCTTTGGGCTATTGGATCGCCGCCATCAGAACGCTCTTCGAAGAGGCGGGAGTTCTTTTTGCCGTCAAAGGAAAAAACCAACCCATCACCTTGGACGCGGATCGCGATGTCGGTCTGCTCGAAAAGCGCGCCGCGCTCCGCGCCGGATCGCTGAGCTTTCAATGTTTCCTGGAGAGCGAAAATCTCTTCTGCGACGCCGCACAACTCGCTTACTTTTCCCATTGGCAAACGCCGGCCGAATCTTCGCGCAGCTTCGACATGCGCTTTTTCCTGGCGGCCATGCCGGATGACCAAACGCCGCTTGCGGCGGCCGCCGAGGTTGATCATAGCTTGTGGCTCGCGCCGGACCTCGCCTTGCAACTTTTTAACCGCGGCGAGCTGCCGACGACCTTTCCCACCTTCGCCTCGCTGCGCACTTTGGCCGACTTCGATGACGTGAAGAGTGCGTTGCGGGCCTATCAGATCGAACTCTCCTAGCAGAGCGCTGAAAAACTATGTTTACGGGCTGCTCAAAAAGACTTCCGATGCGAGGCGCGTAGTTTTCGTTATTCGTGTTCGTGGGTCGTGTTCTAAAACGAGCCCAAGCACGGATCACGAGCACCATAATTGAGCGCGACGAAACAGATGAACCTTTTTCAGCAGCCCGCTAGAGTTCATAACCGACAAGGAG
>JACPFE010000664.1 GCA_016183145.1 Deltaproteobacteria bacterium
AAGGACACTCGCCCGGTGGAATTGCGGCCTGGTATTCCACGGGGCAAGAGCACGAAGTTTACTACCATGGTTCTTCCGGGATTTCTGTGGGTAAAAGGATCCATCTCATGTCTGCTCCCCCTCTGCCGTTAGAACTTATCATCATCCACGAGCCTTGGTTGGCCTCTGGCTCCCTTCCCCCCTTGCGGGGGAAGGTCAGGATGGGGGGAAGGAACGTCGCGGGATACCCCCCACCTTTGTCCTCCCCCGCAAGGGGGGAGGAAACAGGGGGACAGCGGAATTTGAAGAGAAAACAAGGATTCACAACAAAGCCGGGAGCGCCCCTTTTTTAACTCAGAAAGCGCCTCAAGAAAGGATTTATAGTCTCGGTCATCGAGAAAAGTTCTCTACCCCCCGAAGACAATCGGAGTTTAAAGCGCAGTGGACAAAAGTAAGTTTGTCACGAAGGTTGTGACCCCGTCGCCAAGCCTCGAACCTGAGGAGGGTTCAGCCGCAATGTCAAAGGTAAAGACGCGACCCTATTCCCCCTATTCCCCTATCGGCCAAATACGAAATGTTTGCCGACCTCGGATGCGATAGGTGCGAAAGTCGCTTTCGTCCAACGTGAAGATATCACGGAGGCCCCGTTCCTCGGCGAGACGTACCAGTGACGCATCTGCCAAATCCATCGGATGGTCACGATACTTATGCATCAATGCTCGCATGCGCTCATAGTCGTCGGGGCCTTGAAAGGCAATTTCTAGATCACCCTGCTGAAGCATGCTCCAGAGTGATTCCTGAGCCTGCCAACCGCCGGCTGCCCCAAGTAGATACATCGCCTCGGTGAAAGCGGGCCAAGTCGTCACCATCGGGCCAGACAGATTCGGCAGACAGGCCACGCACGCATCATGATCGGGTTCTCCCTTGTCAATCAGGGCAATGAGCGGACCCGCATCGGTAAGAATCATTTCGCGCGTTTCCCCAACAACGCGCGCTTGAATGCTACGCCGGTATGGCGCGCTCGACCGCCCTTGGACTGTATGCGTCCAATTACTGGAGTGAGACTTTGAGAAAGCGGCGGTCGCAATACCTCGCGGCACTTTTCGGCGATCGCCTCCCGGATAAGTTTAGACTGAGAGACGCCCAACGCATCCGCAGCTTCCTCCAACATTGTTTCCAACTGGCGATCGAACCGTACGCTCTTAGCCATGGAACCTCCGCCTGTAATACAGACTGCCAGTTAGTATCACACAGCCAAGTTCCGCTGTAAAGGGCGACCGCAGAGATGCCGCGGCGCGTCAGAGTCCAGAGACGTGCAAAAAGTCAAGCTAAATCTGCACCCGGCGTAGCGGATGGAAGCTCCGGGGCGGGGATTTCATAGACTGAGTGCAGCAATTCAACCACTTCACCGACCATCGTCTCCCACTCCTGGCTCACCGGGGTGAACGAGAGACGCCCGTCGGGCGAGAGGCGAAAGCGGTTTTTTTGCGTTTTGATCAGCTCGAGCAACTTTTCGACCTTCACCGGCGACTCGGCGTGGAAGAGCAGGTAGACCCTGCCGTCGGACGCGCTGATCTGTTGCACGAGAAAAATTTTGAGAACGCGCCTTAGCTCCATTACCAAGAAGAGATTCTCAACCGTCTGCCCGTAGGGGCCGAAGCGGTCTTTAAGCTCGGCCTTGATCTCCTCCAATTCCTCAGGCTTCGCCAAGCTTGCCAGCCGCTTGTAAAAGAGCAGCCGCTGGTTGGCGTCGGGGATGTAATCGTTGGGAAAATAGGCCGGAATGCCGAGGCGGATTTCCGGCTCGACCTCCGGCGCCACCGCTTCGCCTTTGAGCTCCCGCACCGCGTGTTCCATCATCTCGGTGTAAAGCTCGAAACCGATGGCGGCGATCTGGCCGGATTGCTGCTCGCCCAAGAGATTGCCGGCGCCGCGAATCTCGAGATCATGGAGCGCCAGCTTGAACCCGCCGCCCAGGCCGTCGAGCTCTTGGAGAGCGCGCAGCCGGCGTTCCGCATCCGGCGTGATCGCCTGCTCGCCTGGGATGAGCAGATAGGCGTAGGCATGGCGGTGCGAGCGCCCGACGCGACCGCGCAGTTGATAAAGCTGGGCGAGACCGAAGCGGTCGGCGCGGTTGATGATGATCGTGTTGGCGTTGGGAAAATCGAGGCCGGACTCGATGATCGCCGAGCAAACCAGCACCTGCGTCTTGTTGTCGAGAAAGTCGAGCATCACTTTTTCCAGATCCTTAGTCCGCATTTGTCCGTGGGCAACGGCCATTTTCGCTTCGGGAACGAGATCGGCGAGCTTGAGAGCGAGCCGATCGATGGTCTCGACGCGGTTGTGCAGGAAAAAAACCTGGCCGCCGCGTCCGATCTCGCGCAGAATCGCGTCGCGGATCACCCGCTCGTCGTAGCGCGTCACGTAGGTCTGGATCGCCAGGCGGTCGAGCGGCGGCGTCTCGATGATGCTCAAATCGCGAATGCCCACCAGCGACATATGGAGCGTGCGCGGGATCGGCGTCGCCGTGAGGCTTACCACGTCGACCAGTTGGCGCAACTTTTTCAGCCGCTCCTTGTGCGCCACGCCGAAACGGTGTTCCTCGTCGATGACCACCAGGCCGAGATCTTTAAATTGCACATCCTTCTGCAGCAAGCGGTGCGTGCCGATGACGATATCGACGACACCCTTGGCCAAGCCGTCCAGAACCTGCTGGATTTCCTTGGCCGTGAGAAAACGGCTGACCATCTCGACACGCACCGGGTGATTGCGAAAACGGCGGCGGAAGGTTTGCAGGTGCTGCTGCGCCAGGATCGTCGTCGGCGCGAGCAGCGCCACCTGCCGGCCGCCTTCGACGGCGAGAAACGCCGCTCGCATCGCTACCTCCGTTTTGCCGTAGCCGACGTCGCCGCAGACCAGGCGGTCCATCGGCTTACTTTTCTGCATGTCGGCGAGGGCCTCGTCGATGGCGCGCTGCTGGTCCACCGTCTCCTCGAACTCGAAGGCCGCTTCGAACTCTTGGTAGAGAGCGTCCGGGGGCGCCGCGGCGATTCCCGCCCGCGCCTCGCGCAGGGCGTAGAGCTGGACTAATTCCTCGGCCATGGCGAAAATAGCCTTGCGACTCTTCGCCTTGACTCTCTCCCAGGCGCTTCCACCGAGCCGGTCGAGGGCCGGCTTGGCGTCGACGCCGCCGATGTACTTTTGCACGACGTTGATGCGGTCCACCGGCAGATACAGACGATCGCCGGCCTCGTACTCCAGGTGGAGAAATTCTCCCGCGACGCCCGCCACCTGGAGGAATTTAAGTCCCCGGTAGATACCGATCCCATGGTCCAAGTGCACCACGTAGTCGTCCTGTTTAAGCTCGCTCAAGCTAGTGAGAAAATGGCTCGGATGAGTCTTTGCCAGCGCCGTCGGCTGGCTCTTTCGGGTGCCGAAGATTTCATCGAAGGTCACCAAGACCAAATGAGTTTCCGGCAAACGAAACCCGCGGCTCAAGTGGCCGCGCATAACGGCGCGCTTGAGCTCCGGCCGACCGAGCAACACCGGCGCGGGTTGATCGACGACCGGGAGCTCAAGATCATAATGAGCGAGCAACTCCCGCAGCCGCGTGGCATCGCCTCTGGTCGGCGCGACGAAGAAGACTCGCTCGCCTTCCCAGCCGCGCAAGCGCTCGACCAGCGGCGCCAGCGATGGGTCGCGGCCTTGCAAATGGGTCTCCTGGCGGACATCGCTGGTGAGAAAAGACTCCACGGTAAGCGTGGATTCCTGGGCGCGCTCGGAGGAGGCCACATTCATGTTCGTTGAGATAAGACGCTTCCAGGGACGGAACCAACCGGCGCTCCTCTTTGGCCTTTTCGTGACGCTCCCAAGTAAGCTGAGCGAATTTTTCCGCCTCGGCTTCCACCCGGTCCGAGCCATCGAGCCAGATCAAGGCGTCTTGCGGTAAATAGGAAAAGAGCGAAGCCAGCCCGGGATAAAAATAGGGAACCAAAAACTCCATACCTGGAAATGGGATGCCTTCGC
>JACPFE010000645.1 GCA_016183145.1 Deltaproteobacteria bacterium
CCGATTGTCTCAATTTCGGCAGCCCGGAAAATCCCGAAGTCATGTGGCAGTTCGCCCAGGTCATTCGCGGCATGCGCGACGCTTGCAGCGCGCTCAAAGTGCCGGTTGTGAGCGGCAACGTGAGCTTCTATAATGAAACCGACGGCACGCCGATCTATCCGACGCCGACGGTAGGGATGGTGGGCCTGCTCTCAAAGGTTGAGCGGGTGGTGACGCCGTGGTTTAAGTCCGCCGGCGACGTCGTCGTCCTACTCGGGCGCACGCGAGAAGAACTGGGGGGCAGCGAGTATCTCAAACAGATTCACGGTATGGTAAAGGGCACGCCGCCCTGGATCGATCTCAAGCTGGAGCAGGCGGTGCAAAACTGTTGCCTGGAGGCCATCGACCACGGCATACTGCGCTCCGCTCACGATGTCTCCGACGGTGGCCTGGCCGTTACCCTGGCGGAGTGCTGTATCAGCGGGCCCGATAAGCCGATGGGCGTGCGGATCGAATCGCACGAGATGATTCGCGGCGACGCGCTGCTCTTCAGCGAGTCTCAGTCGCGCATCGTCGTGACGGTAAAGGAAAGCGACGTGACCGTGCTCGAAGAAATCGCCGCCCGGCACAATGCCCCGGCGCAGGTCATCGGCGCCACCGGGGGAGCGCGCTTTGTCGTCCAACCGCTGCTCCAATTGCCGGTGGAGGAGCTTAAATCCATCTGGGCGACGGGCTTAACCGCCCGGCTGAAATAGTTGAATGGTAGGGGCACGGCATGCCGTGCCCGTACAGATCCCTATAGTTCGAGAGTTGAGGGATGAAGAGACAGCATCCTGACGCGGCCGCTTCCACGTTGCCGGACAAGTTCCGCGAGGAATGCGCCGTCATGGGCGTGTACGGCCACCCCGAGGCCGCCAACATGGTATACCTCGGGCTCTACGCGCTACAGCACCGCGGCCAGGAATCCTCCGGCATCGTCTCCTCGGACGGCAAGGGACTCACCTCGCACCGGCAAATGGGACTCGTCGCCGATGTTTTCAAAGAAGACGTCATCAAGCGGCTGGAAGGGTCAAGCGCCATCGGCCACAACCGCTATTCCACCACCGGGCAGAGCCATCTCAAAAATGCCCAGCCATTCGTCGTCGAATATTCCCAGGGGCCCATCGCGATCTCGCACAACGGCAATCTCGTAAACGGCACGCTGTTGCGCGAAGAGTTGGAACGGGCCGGCTCGATCTTCCAGTCCACTTCCGACACCGAGGTCATCATCCATCTGATCGCCACCTCCAAAGAGTCGTCGCTCATGGGCCGGATCATCGAGGCGTTGGCCCGGGCGCGCGGCGCCTATTCCTTGTTGTTCCTCACTCTGGATCGGATGATCGCGGCGCGCGACCCGATGGGGTTCCGCCCCCTGGTGCTGGGACGTTTTCAATCCGGACCCAGCGCCGGCGCCTGCGTTGTCGCCTCGGAAACCTGCGCCCTCGATCTGATCGAAGCGTCCTATTGGCGCGACGTGGAGCCGGGAGAAATCGTCGTCATCGGCCCGGACGGCGTCGAGTCGCTCAAACCGTTTCCGCCCGCGCCCCACGCCAAGTGCATTTTCGAATATATCTATTTCGCGCGCCCCGACAGCAACCTCTTCGGCCACAACGTTTACCAGGTGCGAAAAGCCTTGGGCCGCCAGCTCGCGCGGGAAAACGGCGTCCCGGCGGACCTGGTCACCCCGGTGCCCGACTCCGGGGTGCCGGCCGCCATCGGCTACGCCGAGGAATCGGGAATTCCCCTCGACTTCGGCCTCATCCGCAACCACTACGTCGGCAGAACTTTCATCGAGCCCGCCCAATCGATTCGCCACTTCGGCGTCAAGATCAAGCTCAACGCGCAGCGGGCAGTGTTGGAGGGCAAGCGTGTGGTCGTCGTTGACGATTCCATCGTGCGCGGCACCACGAGCCGCAAGATCATCCGCATGCTGCGCGACGCCGGCGCCAAAGAAGTGCACATGCGCATCAGCTCGCCGCCGACCATCGGCCCCTGCTACTACGGCATCGACACGCCGACCCGCACCGAGCTCATCGCCGCGAACAGTTCGGTGGAAGAGATCCGCCGCTTCATCGAGGCCGATTCGCTCGCCTATCTCAGCCGCGACGGCATGTACACTTACTTCGACGGCAAGAGCCAGGGCTTCTGCGACGCCTGCTTCACCGCCAACTACCCGGTCCACTTCGACGACGAAGGCCACACCAAGCAACTGCATCTGTTCGATGCGCTCCAGCAGCGCTGAAATCTCGCTTGCTCACTATCCAGCCGTTCGCGTACAATTTGTAATAATTTAGATTTTGAGGTTATTCCGGGTTTCCTGTGAAGAAGAAATCACCACAGAGACACGGAGTTCATAGCGCGGCACAGCCGCAACCGAATCGGAAAACGGGGATTCACCACAGAGAACGCAGAGTTCGCAGAGATTTTTTATTTTAAAGTCTCTTTCTCTGAGTCCTCCGCGTCTCCGCGGTGAGTCCTCAATTTCATCGCAGAAAAACTCTTCACTCTGCGCTCTCCGCGCCTCGGCGGTGTGATCTCCGAGCCCTGCTTCACACGAAAGCCTGAAGGCCCGATTTTGAAGGGCTTGGCTACACCTCTCCATCTCGATTCCCAGTTCTTTCATTGAACTTGGTTTTCCTGATTAACATAGTGAGCCGTAGCCGGTGAACTTCCGCTTCTAAGCACACCCGTGCCAAGACCGTGAAGAGACGGCCTTGGCTGGCGTGTAAACTCTGTTACGGGAAAGTTTGCTACTTTACGTGACGGCTGACCAACTTGGTCATCTCGAACATGGTGACCGTCTTCTTGCCGCCGAAGACCGCTTTCAGGTTGTCGTCGGCGTTGATATTGGTCCTTTTCTTTTTATCTTGCAGCCCGCGTCTTTTGATATAGGCCCAGAGCTTCTTCGTCAGCTCGGTGCGCGGGATCGCTTTGCTTCCGACCACGGCGCTGAGGGCGGCGTCGGGCTGCACCGGTTTCATGAACGCCGGGTTCGGTTTGCGTTTCTTTGTTGCCATTTTTCCTCCTTCAGAAATAAAAAGATTTAGTGTGCTTATAGCAGAGGCGCGCGTGCATTTCCACAGTTATTTTGATTTTTTTCCTCGTAAATTTGCGCTTCCTGCCGGGTCGATCTCTGGCTCCCCGTCTCGCAAACTCACGGCCACGCCGTAGTCGGTCCGCGCATGCTCCGCCGAGACGTAACCCTGGCGCACATCGTCGAGCAGGTTTTGCGCCGGGCGCTGCAGCGGATCGCCGAGGCCGCCGCCGCCGGGGCGCTCGACGCGGAGGAGATCGTTCCTTTTCAGACGATAATCGCCGAAGCGCGAGGGTAACCATTTCTCGTCCTTGGCGCCGGGATTGACGATGCAGGCTCCTTTCCCTCCCGCCAGACCGCCGTCGCTGCCGAAAGGCTCGATGGCGTGCTTGTCGGTGCGCATGGAGAAGCGCACCTCGTCGGCGAGGATGCGATAGTCGCGGGCGAAGCCCAGGCCGCCGCGCCAGCGCCCGGCGCCGCCCGAGTCGGCGATCATCTCGAAGCGCTCCACCCGGGTGGGAAACTCCGACTCGATGATTTCGATGGGCGCGGTCTTGCAATTGCTTAGATGGAAGGCCGTCGCGGACACGCCGTCTTTGCCCGAGCGCGCCCCGGTGCCGCCGCTGAGAATCTCATAGTGCACGTAGGCGCGGTCGCTGTCGGCGGCGCGCCCGTCCTGCGATGGACTCAGGGTGGTGAGCCCCGTCGAACCACCAAGCACCAGCGCGGCGCTGCCGGAGCCGCCGGCGATGCGTTTGTCGGGGACAAAAGGCGCCAGCGCGCGCAGGACCGCTTCGGTCACGGTTAGCGCCGTCGGCATGTAGGTGTTGACCGCCGCCGGGAAGCGCGGATCGACGACGCTTCCCTCGCGAAAGGTCGCTTCGATAACGCGGGCCAATCCTTGATTGACCGGCAGGAAACGATCGACGAGAACGACCAGGCAATAGGCGCAGGCCGCGCGCACCAGCGGCGGCCGGATATTCGCCGGCCCCTGGGTCTGATCGCTGCTGGCGCTGAAATCGAAGTGAACTCTGGCGCCGCTCTTCTTGACCTTGACGTGAATCCGGATCGGCCGGGTAAGATCGATGCCGTCGTGATCGACGAAACTCTCGCCCTCGGATTCGCCGTCGGGCCACGAAGCGATGGTCTGGCGCACGCGGTTCTCGGTGTAGGACGATAGCAGTTCGGTGGAATCGAGAACGGTTTCCTTGCCGTAGCGCTCCATCAGCTCGGCGATGCGCCGCTCACCCAAGCGCGCCGCGCCGACTTGCCCCCGCAGGTCGCCGATCACCACTGCCGGCGTGCGGCTGTTCGCCGCGATCAGCGCTTCGATCTCTTTGACCGGCCGCAAGCGCGACATGAATTTGACCGGCGGGAGATGGAGCCCTTCTTGGAAAATTTCCCGCGCGTTGCCCGAGCCGCTGCCCGGCACGGTGCCGCCGATATCGCTCTTATGCGCCATATCGGCAGCGAAGCCGACCCGTTCACCGCGGTAATAGATCGGCGTGAGCACACCCATATCCGGGGCGTGGGGGCTGCCGCCGAGATAAGGATGGTTGATGATAAACGCGTCGCCCTCATCGATTTCCGGCGGCGCAAAAGTCTTCAAGATCGCCGCGGCGCAGGCGGGAAACGCGCCCATGTGCAGCGGCAACACAACATGCTGGGCGACGACTTCGCCTTGTTTGTTCAAAATCGCGCAGCTCGCGTCCTGCGACTCGCGGATGATCGTCGAGTAGCCGGTGCGAAAAAGAGAGTTCTGCATCTCCTGGACGATGCCGGCGAGACGCGCCTGGATCACTTGTAACGTTATGGGGTCAACATCCGCCATGGGTCGTCAATTTTCGGTGCACCGGCACTGAGGGTCGAGGATGGAGGATCGACGATGGAGGATCGCGATCCTCGATCTTCTATTCTCTATCCTCGGCGTTGCTCCGCAACTGCCGCGTCTGTGCTTCATCGAGAACGAAATCGCCGTCGCTTTGCGCGATCGCGACGCGATAAGCCTCCCGCGCCTTCGGTTGCGTCACGTAGCCGTTGCGCACGTCGTTGAGCACGCGGACGGGATCGCGCTCGAACGGGTTGCCCAGGCCGCCGCCGCCGGGAGTTTCCAAGCTGAAGACTTCCCCCGGGTGGAGCACGTGGTCGGAAAAACGCGAGGGGATGACGCGCTCGCCGGGCTTGCCGGGATTAAACACGCAATGGCCGGTTTTGCCGTCCATGCCGCCGTCGATGCCCTTGGGCGCGACGCTGTGCTTGGTCGAGCGCAGCGAGAAGCGCGCGTCGTTGTCCAAAACTTCGTACTCGCGCACGAAGCCGAGGCCGCCGCGAAAGGCGCCGGCGCCGCCGGAGTCTGCAATCAATTCAAATCGGCGCACGCGGGTGGAAAATTCCGACTCGATAATTTCGATGGGCGCAATCTTGGCGTTGGACTGATTGACGTTGGTCCCCGAGACCCCGTCTTTGCCGCTGCGCCCGCCCGAGCCACCGCCGAAAATTTCGTACTGCACGTAGCCTTTGCCGGTTTTGTTGCTCCTACCGCCGATGATGATCGAGCGGCTGCTGCAGCCGTCGCCGACTTTCTTGCGCGGCGTGATCTGGCTCGACGCTTCAAGCAGCGATTCGACCAGCGCGTGGACCGTCGGATTATAAGTGTTCACCGGCGCGGGAAAGCGCGGATGGACCACGCTGCCTTCGCGCACTTTGATGTCGATGGTTTTTGCCAGCCCGTAGTTGATCGCAAGGGCCGGATCGACGAGGCAGGTGAGCAGATAACAGCAGGCGGCGCGCACAATGGTGGGGCGGATATTCGCCGGTCCTTTGGTCTGGTCGGCGCAGCCGGTGAGGTCGAAGAGCAGATGGTCGCCTTTCTTCTCGATTCTGACGTGGAGACGCACCGGCTTGTCGAGCTCGATGCCGTCGCTGTCGACGAAGCGCTCGCCTTCTCCCACGCCGTCGGGCCAGGAAGCGATTTCGGCGCGCACCTTGGCTTCGGTGAGCGCGAACAACTGCTCGAAGGAACTGAGAACCGTCTCTTTGCCGTAGCGCTCCATCATTTCTTGAAAGCGCCGCTCGCCCAGGCGCGCCGCGCCCACCTGGCCGCGCAGATCGCCGACCACCAGCTCCGGCGTTCGGCTGTTACAGCCGAGCACCGCTTCGAGGTCTTTGCTGGTTTGATATTTGTGCACGTACTTGACCGGCGGCACGTGCAACCCCTCTTGATAAATTTCACGGGCCTGGCTCCAGCAACTGCCGGGCACAGGGCCACCGATGTCGCTCTTATGCGCGAGGTTCGCGGCGAAGCCGACCCATTCGCCCCGATAGAAAATCGGCGACAGCACCGCCATGTCCGGCGCGTGGGGGCTGCCGCCGAGATAGGGATGGTTGGTGATGAAGGCGTCGCCCTCGTGAACTTCGTCGGCGCTGTAGCTCTTTAGAATTCCCGCGGCGCAAGCGGGAAAGGCGCCCATGTGCAGCGGCAGCACGACATGCTGCGCGACGACTTCACCCTGGCGATTGAGAATCGCGCAACTGGCATCCTGCGACTCGCGGATGATCGTCGAGTAGCCGGTGCGGAACAGCGAGTTCTGCATCTCCTGGACGATACCGGCCAAGCGCGCTTGGATGACTTGTAAGGTGACGGGGTCAACAGTCGCCATAGGTCGTCAACTTTAGGCACATCGGCACTGAGGGTCGAGGATGGAGGATTGAAGATAGAGAATCGAAATTCGCCATCTTCCATCCTCGATCCTCCATCTTCGATTTCACGCTTTCTCCCTAATGATAATATTCCGATACTCGTCCACCGAGGCTTCCTGCTCCGGCTGGATCACTGTCGTCGTGTCCAATTGTTCGACGATCGCCGGACCGTCAATTTGGTGCCCGGTCTCCAGGAGATCGCGGGTGTAAATTTGCGTGTTCAACGTGCCGTGCTCTTTGCCGAAGAAAACCTTGCGCTCGCCGGTCTTCGCCTCCTCGACTTTGCGTCCGGTGACTTTGCCGGGCGAGAGTTTCGCCTGGGGCACGAGTCCGAGGGAGATCAGGCGAAGGCTTACAAGCTCCACCGGCTCGGTCTCCGCCTTGTGGCCGGAATTCTGCTCGTGCATCGTGTCGAAGCGCTGGCGCATCACCTTCAGATCTTCCGGTTTGAGCGGCGGCATGGGACAAGGGACGGTTAACTCATATCCTTGCCCCGCGTAGCGCAGGTCGAGGTAGGGTTCGATCTTGATCTCGTCGTCGCGAAAATCCTCGTCCTGGAGGTCGGCCTTGGCGCGGTCGATCAGTTGGGCGAACAGATGGTTGATGTCGTTCAGATCGAGGTCATCCAGACCGACGAGCTTCGAGCGCACGTAGTCGTGCTTGACGTCGGACATGAGCAGGCCTAGCGCCGAGTGGACGCCTGGCGTTAGCGGCACGAGCACCGAGGGAATGCCCAGGTCGAGCGCCATGCGACCGGCGTGCATCGGGCCGCCGCCGCCGAAAGCGACCAGAGTGAAATCGCGGATATCATAGCCGCGCGCCGAGGAAACCGCTTTGATCGCCTCTTCCATCTTGACGTTGATGATCTTGATCACGCCGTCGGCGGCTTCGAGCAGGTTTAACTTCAGCGGCTTGGCGATTTTTTCTTCCAGCAGCCGCTCGGCCTTGGCTTTGTTAAGTTTCATTCGACCGCCGAGGAATTGATCGGGGTCCAAGACACCGGTGACGATATTCGCATCGGTGACGGTGATTTCCTGGCCGCCGCGGTCGTAACTCACCGGCCCCGGATCGGCCCCCGCGCTGTCGGGGCCGACCTGCAGCCCGCCCACCGCGTCGATGCGCGCAATCGTGCCGCCGCCGGCGCTGACCGTGTGAATGTCGAGCATCGGCAGGCTGATCGGCCGCATGCTGATTTTTCCTTGCGTCGTGATCACCGGGTTGCCCTGGTGAATCAGCGCGACATCGCAGCTCGTGCCGCCCATGTCGAAGGTAATGAGGTCGTTGATGCCGACCCGCTCGCAGGTGCCCATCGACGCGATCACGCCCCCGGCCGGGCCGGAGAGCACCGTCGCCACCGGTTTTTCCGCCGAGCCCTTGAAGGTTGAGACGCCGCCGTTGGATTGCATGATGTAGAGCTTCGGCGTGGTGACGCCCAGCTCGCGCATGCGGCTTTCCAGGCGGCTCAAGTAGCTCGACATCACCGGTTGGATATAGGCGTTGATCACGGTTGTGCTGAGCCGGTAAAATTCACGAATCTGCGGCAGGACTTCGTAAGAGAGCGAAAGGCGCGCTTGGGGAAATTCCTCGGCGAAAAGTTCCTTGATTTTAAGCTCATGGTCGGGATTTAGAAACGAAAAGAGAAAGCAGACGGCGACGGACTGTACGCCTTTTTTCTTCAGCCGCTTGATCGCCTCGCGCGCCGCCACCACGTCAATTGATTTCAGCGCGTTACCGCGGAAATCGACCCGCTCGGGAATCTCCTCGGTGTAATAGGGCAGCGCCAACAGGCGCGGCTTCTCGAAAAAGAGGTCGTAGGTCGCCGGACCGTAGCCGCGGGTCTGCTCCATGACTTCGTAGATGCCGCGGAAGCCTTCGGTGACGAGCAGGCCGGTCTTGGCGCCTTTTTCCTCCAATAGAGCATTGGTTCCCACCGTCGTGCCGTGGGAGAAAAATGAAATATCTTTTGCCGCCACGCCCCGGTCGATGAGTTCCTTGACGCCGTTCATGACCGCCTCAAAGGGCTCCTTCGGAGTCGACGGGACTTTGGTGATGGCGATCTCGCCGGTCTCTTCGTTGAAAAAAACGAAATCGGAAAACGTTCCTCCGGTGTCGACAGTGACTCTAAACTTACTCATCGTGACTGCCTGTAGCATTATTCTAAAGCTGGTTCAACTAAAGTTTCCTCAATTTGCCATCCGCGACTGCCTGTTGACATCTGAGCCAGTCTTTTCTACGATCCGGCCCATGATTAAACTAATCGATCAGATGCGGGAGTTGATCGACCCGGCTTTGGCAAACGGCTGTCCTTGTATTCTCGCGACGGCTTCGCCGGACGGCGAGCCGGATATCGGTTTCAAGGGGAGCATGATGGTCTTCGATGACGAGTCGCTAGCGTACTGGGAGCGTACCCGGCGGCAGCATTTAAAAAACGTCACGGCGAACCCAAAGGTGATCGTGCTGTTTCGCGATACCAAGACCAAGGTCAACTGGCGTTTTCACGGGATCGCCACGGTTCATGACAGTGGCCCGGTCAGGGATCAGGTGATGGCGCGCACTGTGCCGGCGGAGCTGGAGAAGGACCCCGAGCGCAAAGGCTCGGCGGTTGTCATCAGAATCGAGAAGGTCACGAACTTGGGCGGCCAGGTACTGCAATCTCGATAGCATTCCCGCGTCCCTTGCTGATCGGGCGGTTAAGAAAAGCCGCATCCGCACTTTGGGGACCTCGGCTCTGTAGTGTAGTGTCTCTTAAATCGAGGCACTTATTTACTCGTCATTCCGGCCAAGCTGGCGTAGCCAGCGCGAGCCGGAATCCAGGACTTCGAAGGAACACTGGATTCCCGCTTGCGCGGGAATGACGACTAAGATGGTCTTGGATAAAGTACAAACAGCGTGAGACAGTCCACTAGTTGCCCTTAAGCTTGGGGTTGGGTCTCAAAAGCGGTGATTTTCGATCCTCGCTGGCGGGAACTCATTCCGAATCAGATTTTACCCTCCGAGTGTAATCCCGCCACGCGCGCCTTGATGATATCTTCAAAATTGCCCGTCGAGATGTCTTCCGGCAACGGCATGGGTTCGGCGCCCAGTTTGGCGAGCCGTTGAATGACGACCGCGAGATCGGAGCGCCTCTCGCGGTACGCGTTCACATGAGTGCGGCAATCGAGAATGCTCCGGTCGATCTGCGTCAGGCACTCTGCCAACGCGTTCTTATGCCGCTCCGACAAATCTCGCAACCGCTCTACCTCCGCTTGCACGACCTGCTCGGCGACCGGTCGTACTCGCTCTTCGATTTGCGCCTTCATATCCTCCAGCGCCCGAAAGAGCCTCTCGTGGGTTTGCTCTTCCTTTATCGAGTTGTCCCTCATACCAACATGCGGCCCGGTGTCGTTCATGCTTTGCAGTGATGACGCTGCGGAAAGATTTTCTCAGATGGAATTGAGCGCGGATTCTACACTGGCCAATTTTTCAGTCACTTTGCCCTGCTCGCGCAGTTGTTCTATCGGTTTGTGCTCCATCGCCTACGAGGAACTAACACGAGAGGCACGAGGTTACTTTCCTGTCGGCATTGCGCCTTTTGAGCTGTCCTCTCCGTTATCGGAGATGCCCATCGACTTACTGGAAACCAGTTCGAGCACGTCATGGCGACTGAACCGCCAACTGCGCCCGATCCTGTTTCCCGGAATGGCGCCCCGCTCAGCCAGCTTATAAACGGTCTTTAGATGGATTTTCAGGAGGGCTGCCACTTCCGACGGTGTCATTATTTCTTCCATCTGTTTTCCCCTTTCAATGTTTCAGTCTGCGGTTACACTTTTCCCCTCACTCACTCTGAGCAGAAATTGTGCCAATGGGCCCCAAGATGGCCCCAATGATTCGTAAGGCTTTAAAATTCCGAAGAATTCCCTTGCTCTGCGGCGAAGTCTCGTCAAGGCCATCAAAACCCAGCGAATCCCATTGTAGACGAAATTGGCCAATTTCGACAAATTTCTGTCAACCAAATGGCAAGCGAGTTGTCGCGAAGGAGGGGTGTGGCGCGGCGTTCAACTAACAAAGCCGATGGTGCCTTTGAGAAGACAGCAACTCAATTTCGCTGTGCGGCGGGAGCTTACTCTCATTCAAACCTCGCTCGACTCTGCCGCTCCTGAACGCCGGCCAATTGCTTCTCCCACTTCTTGGAGAATTCCGCCCGCGTCTCATCGCTGATCGCGCTAGTGGCGGGAAATTTATCGCGCCACTCGTAAGGCCGCACGGCTTCGATGATCATCCGAGAGTTGTGCCCTTTCTGCCCCGGCTGAATAATCGGATCGAGTGGCCCGCTCCAGGTACGGCGCAAGATATCCACCGAAGTCGCCGGATCGGAGCGCGTAGCCATGGCCCAAACGACTTCGTTCAAATCGGTGATGTCGATGTCCTCGTCCACAACGACCACGTATCGCCCCAAGTAGGCGCCGGCATGGCACTGGCAGGCGACCAGGGCGGCTTGTTTCGCGTGGCCGCGGTATCTCTGCTTGATCGACACGACGATCATGAAGCGCTGCGCCGGCGGCGGCAAGTACACACCGCGAATATCCGGCACCCCGGCCTGCTCCATACCGTTCCAAACCATGGCGGCGCGCAAGCATGACCGATACATGCCGTGAATCGTCGGCTTGAACGGCGCCGCGCCGCAGATGATCGGGTCGTTGCGATAGTAAAGCGCCTTGACGCGCATGAACGGTTCGGCGCGCCGGGCGCTCGCGTAGTAGCCCGGCCACTCGCCGAAAGGACCTTCGGGAAGCGTCTCGCCGGGCATGATTTCACCTTCGATAGCGATCTCCGCCGTGGCGGGGATATGCAGCTTGGTCAGAGGCAATTCCAAGACTTCGATCGGCTGGCCGAGAAGCCCACCGGTCCAGTCATACTCGTTGACGCCGAAGGGAACCGCCTGGGATGCCGCGATGAACAGCAGCGGATGTTGGCCAAAAACCATCGCCACGGGGAGTGGTTTTCCCGCCCGCATCGCCTTTTCGTAATGAATCTTGCCATGCTTCCCCGGCGAGATATAGAGTCCGACCTTGTCCTTGTCGTGGAGCATCACGCGGTAGCACCCGACGTTTTCTAAGCCCGTCTCCGGGTCGCGAGTCACCACCAGATGGCCGGTTCCCAAATAGCGGCCGCCGTCGCCTTCGTGCCAGCGCGGCACCGGAAACTTCGTCAGATCCACCTGATCGTCGCGCTCGATGTTTTCCATCACCGGTCCCGTGGCAACGATCTTCGGCTTGATCGGCTGAAGGCTGCGCAGGCGCGCGCGCAGCGCGTCGATCAAGGGGATCGTCTTTATATCCGCCGGCAGGTTCAGTGTCAGCGCGGTGCGCTCCAGGGTCTCGAGCATGTTGGCGAGGACGCGGCGCTGGGGATCGAAGCCCGGGACCTTATCGAACAACACCGCGGGAGGCGTGGAGATCCGTTCGAGAATAATTTCGGTCAGGGCGCCGATCTCCAAGTCCCAATGCGCGCCGGAAATGGATTCGAGTTGCTCCAACCTCTTTACGTCCTTCAGCCAATCGCGCAAATCGCA
>JACPFE010000650.1 GCA_016183145.1 Deltaproteobacteria bacterium
GGTTTACGGTGAGGCTAGTGAGGCACCGTCAAACGAAAGAGACGGTCAACAGATAGGCTTCACCTACGAGATACCGCGCCAGTCCTCGACCCTACACTATTTGTCATCCGGGTCATGTTTTCATCCGCGTCAGGTCTTTACCTTTGCTGTTTTTATAATGAACCACCCCGCAGCAAGCTGCGGGTCTATCAATAAGGGCCAAGGAAACGCTCGCCGTTAAACTGAATCATGTGGTCGGGGGCATCGGCTACCCAAACCTCTGTCTCCCACGCGATGTCGCCAAGATATTTCAGTAGCCCTCTTCGGTTAAGAAAAGCCGTCACAAACACCAGCCCCGCTTTACTGCCGGCGAAAAGACTTTTCAACTCTGTCAATCGCTTCGGGTTTACGGGTCCGTGGCTCGTGACCGCCTCGATGAGAACAAGCCAGTTTCGCTTGATGAAGTGGACGACCACATCCGGCATTTTTCCGTGTTCTTCGATCGCAACGCCGAGCGATCGCAGATAATCGGGATCAAAGTACGCCCACTTCTTGTCGGTATCGCCTACGTAAACCGGTTTAACGCCTGGAGTGAAGCGCGGGCAGAAGTCGTTGATAATTCTTTGGATCAAAACATTCTGTCCACCCGCGGAAAGTCGAATGGCGGCGCCGGAAGCTAGATCGAGCGGGATTCGCTGCATATCACGCGCCTGCGCGTAGCGCTGCGCAAGAGTTCGGACGTCTGCCAGATATCGCCGACGGTGGCTATCCGTCTCAGGGGTGCTATCCGTCATCCTCACGGCGGGCGACGGCGGAGATACCTTTCTGATTAGCCCGAATTCAGCAAAGCTTTCAAGCGTGTCCACAACAGAGGCTTCTGAAAGAATTGGTTTTCTTTTCATGTAACTAATATCCCATTTGGGTTAGGCCACGGGGTCGCGCTTTTACTTTTGACGTTTCTCACCTGACCTGGATGTGTCCTGGAATCACGACGCCGAAGTTTTGCGAGGCCCGAGCAGTCGCTGGCATTAAAGGTTAAAACGGGCGACAAAATCTAGCGTCCAGCGCCTTGCGTTAACTCGAAACAGCCCTGGTTACGCCGCCGCTTGCTTTCTAATCCGATTAAGCGCTCGAATATCCTAGTCGCAGCCTCTTATCAAGCGGTGAATCATCAGAGCCGGGGTCAGCGCCGGGCGGCGCCGAGGGCAGGCGTAACAATCATTACAGTCTTCTTTTTATCCATTTTTCACGTCAACCGGATCCGTATCGTCCCTATTCGCTAACTCACATCGATCAGCCGCGGTCCCTAGCTTGTCTAAGACTTCGTACGTCGTTTCCCGCGGCGGTTTGCAAATCAACTCGGTTTTCCGAACCCGCCAATCAATATTTTTCACTTGGTCGGCCAGCACGACGACGCCGAGCTTGCTCCTGCAATCGCTCCTTATCCTGCGCGCGCGATTTTGCCGCGCAGGCCAGGTTTCAGACGAGATGATTTTCTCGCGAGTTCGAGCAAATCATTGAGTGTTTGATTGACGATGGCAGAGCTGGGAAATGCTTTTGCGACCTTCGGGTCGAGGACCACGACGTTGGACCCTGCTACGACTCGCTGATAGAACTTTCCCCGTTCAAGCTTCTTAAAGTCCAAACGTTTGTATTCTGCCCGCATTTCATCGCTTTTAGAGTTTCTAGCCTTCTTCATAGAGCGTCCTTTCAGTTCTTGTCGCACGGCGCGCGCTGATTATGCGGGGTCGAGGCTCAGGCCTGCGGCAGCTTGTCCGATCCGGCGGAATGGTTAGGCCGGGTTTGTCTGTATGATCGCCGGCAACTTGTTGAGGGTGTGCTTTTTGAGGTCAACCTTTTGGCTGGCGTTATCGATGTCGATGCCAACCAAATTACCTTCGGCGTCGTAATCAAGGACAGCCCCCTCGGTGATCTCTCGACTTTCGGTGCTGGGCCGTTCGGAAAGATCGATATAAAGCGAGCCTGTGTCGGTGTGACAACTCTCGCCGGTCTACGATTTTGCGAGCTGCTGCTTTTTGCCGACCGGTACTTTTGTCATCTCGATCACCAATCGCAAAGCTTCGTTGACCGCTTCCGCGTTATTTGCAAAAGCCTTGGCCACATCCGGGGCTAACAGGACTAAGTTTGTCCCAGCCCGATATCGCTCCGCGTACTTCCCTCGCACCCCGCGCTTGAGCAACTCGTGCAGGTCGTACTCGGGACGTAGCTCGTCGTCCATTTCACTTTTGCGTTTCTTCTTCATAAGCTTCTCTCTCAGTGCGGGTTAGTTCCCGCGCGCTAATGATACGAATCCGTTCCCCGCGCTCCGTATGGGCCACCATTATCAGACGGCGGCGATTGGACATGCCCACTGTTATGTATCGGTCCTCTGCAAGCGAGTGGTCCGGGTCAGGCACAGTAGTACCCAGTGGATCCCCGAAAACCGTCGCGGCTTCGTTGAATGAGACCCTATGCTCGCGAAGATTCTTCGCTGCCTTTTTCGGATCCCACTCGAATTCCACAAAAAAAGGGTAGCAGCTTCCCTCTCCTTTAGAAAGCCCGGCTCAGGTTGACATAACGTCTCGTTATCGGATACTTTTCCGCTTACAAGGTAGCAGCAGAAATTCGGGAACTGAAAAGAGATGACTCGCGCCAAGGCGTCCTTCGATGTCGCTCAGGACAGGCGCCAGGCGCAGAGAAAATCGCTTAAAAATAGCGAGTCGAACAGATCCTCTGTGACCTCGCGGGGGCGCGGAGGGCGCGGAGTAATGGATTTTGATTAAGAAAGGGTTTGGGGTCAGGCAAACCTTATGATTCTGCTGAAAAACCCTATGAATGCTTCGACGGGGCTCAGCATGAACGGAAAATTTCCAATGATTTCACACGCTCCTCCGTTCGTCCTGAGGCTCTCGAAGGATGAACGGAAGGTTTTTCAGCAGAATCGAATCTTGACGTTCCGATTATCATCTACTTTCCTCGTACCTTGTCGAGCGCTTCAACCCGTCAGCTTGCGTGCCTGCGGATGACCGCTGAGGTCTGCGGACTCGTTTTCTGCCTCTCTCTTTTGCCCCGCCTTTTGCTCTCTGGCACCAGCAAGCGCTGCGCCAAGCGCGCGATCGTGGACAGCGCTTCCGGAAGGTGCTCAGGCGTATGAGCTTCCCAGTCCTCAAGCTGCATCCCCCAATCAACCACCTCCACGCAATCCCTTAAACGGCGTCGATCCAATCTTTGCACGACATCGAGATTAAAGAGCATCTGTTCCGCGTATCGCACCGTCACTA
>JACPFE010000661.1 GCA_016183145.1 Deltaproteobacteria bacterium
ATCCAGGCTAATTCGGCGCAACAAACCTGGATTCCCGCGTGCGCGGGAATGACGAGTCGAGGAGGGCACCCTGTGGAAGGAAAGCCCTCCATTTTCATTCTCGGCGGACGAGCGTAAGCTCATGGCACACTTCGTGGTGAATCCGACTTTTCTCATTTTGGTTGCGGCCCTGCCGCTCTGTCCTTCGTGGTGATATACTCCGGATGACTCGCTCGCCACCAATCGACGGTAAAGCGAGTGCCTCGGCAATCAGTTGGTCCTTTTCAACTACCGAATCTAGGATCTATTCTTCAGAGCGTTGTAGATCTTTTCCGCGCTGATCGGCAGCTCGAACAGACGCGCCCCCACCGCGTCGGCCACGGCGTTGGCAATTGCCGCCGGCGGACTGTTGTTGGCAAATTCGCCGATCGCCTTGGCTTCGTAAGGCGCCACGCCGCCGCCGGAGCTCACGAGCACGGTTTTTAGCTCGGGGATGTCGCCTATCGCGGGAAGCTTGTACTCTCCCAGGCTCAAGTTGGTCACTTTGCCGTTCTCCATCACCAACTCTTCCATCACGGCTTGCCCCACGCCCATGACGACGCCGCCGTCGATCTGACCTTGATGGGTCACCGGGTTGATGATCGCGCCCACGTCGTGGGCGGTGACGAAGCGATGGAGCCGCATCTCGCCGGTCTCCGGATCGACGTTGACTTCAGCGATCTGCGCGCAGACGTAGGTCACATCCTCAGGATAGGGCGCCATCTCATTAATCGTGACGCTAAGCCGACCGCCGGTATTGGCAAGAACTCTCCGCAAAGGAACTTGCTCGCTCGGATCTTCGCGCAAGAAAAATTTGCCGTTGTCCCACGCTACTTCCGCCGCCGGACATTCCAATACCCGCGCTGCCTGGGCCAGCAACTGCTCGCGCAGCTCGGCGCATGCGCGCACGGCCGCACGACTGGCGACATAGGTCACGCGGCTCGCCCGCGCGCCGCTGTCGCGCGGCGCAACGTCGGTGTCGCCTGCGACCACGCGCACCCGCTCGATGGGAACCTTCAGTTCGCCGGCGACGATTTGTCGCAGGATCGTGTGAGTGCCGGCGCCTTGATCGACGGTCGGACTGATCACCGTAAACGCGCCGTCGGCCTCCACGCTAAGAATGACCCCGGTGTCGTCGCCGCCGATGTGACGCCCGTAAAGCGCCACACCGCGGCCCCAGCCGGGACGCGGCTTCCGCTTTTTCCAACCCGCCGCATCCAGAGCCGCCTTGAGAACCTCGCGCGACGGCACATGTTGCAGCCGCTTGTCCACGGCGTCCGTCTCGCCTGCGCCGATGAGATTGCGCAAGCGGAACTCGGCGGGGTCCATGCCCAACTCCCGCGCGATGATATCGGTGTGGGATTCCAGGGCGAAAAACGTTTGCACGGAGCCGGGACTGCGAAAATAGCCGCCGGGAACGGTGTTGGTGTAAATTTGCAGATATTCAATCTCGGCGTTCTCGACGCGATAGAGCCCGCCGGCATAATGCCAGGTGGCGAGCGTAGCGTTGGACTTGAGCGCGCCATAGCCGCCGCTGGCGTGGACCGCTCGCAGACGACGGGCCATGATCCGCCCATCCCGCTTCACGCCGCTCCGAATGGTGACGACGGTAGGATGGGCCGGGTTACTCGCCATCAACTCCTCGGCAAAGTCCATGACGATCTTTACCGGGCGGCCAGACTGGCGCGCGAGAAAGTAGGCGATCGGCAGATCGAAAGCATCGCCCTTGCCGCCGAACTCGCCGCCGACGTTGACGACGTTGACGCGGATCTTCTCTTCCGAGACTCCGGTCGCTTTGGCCACCTGCGTGCGGATGCCGAAAGGGTTCTTTACGGACGCCCAGATTTGCACACGGCCGGCGCCATCGATCTCCACCACGCCGGCATGTGGCTCAATATAGCCTTGATGACGCGCCGGGATGCGAAAGCTATGCTCTAATACTAAATCCGCTTCGCGAAAACCCCGCTCCACGTCGCCCTTGCGCCAGGCCAGGCGCGTCAGTCCGTTGCGCAGATCGAGGGCGAGTTTATCCTTGGGACCGCCGTCATACGCCGCAACGTTTTCATGGATGAGCGGAGCGCTCTCGGCCATCGCTTCGAGAGGATCGAAGACCGCGGGTAGCTCCTCGTAGTCAACGTCGATAAGGCTCAATGCCTCCTCGGCCGCTTCGGGGGTGTCGGCGGCCACTGCCGCCACGCGATCGCCGGCGAAGCGCACGACGTCCCAGCAGAGCACCGGCATGTCGCGGATCATTTTGCCCATCAGATGGCCTGGGATCTCTTTGCCCGTGATGACGGCGCGCACGCCCGGTTGGCGGAGCGCCTTCGATGCGTCGATTCGGCGGATGCGGGCGTGGGCGTGGGGGCTGCGCAGGACCTTGCCCCAAAGCATTCGCGGAACATTGATGTCCGCGGCGTAAATGGTGCGCCCCGCAACCTTGTCCGGCCCTTCGGCGCGCAGGACGGGCGCGCCGATCAACGATGGGAACCATTCACTCGCGCGCGGCGCTTTTTCACCGGCCATCATAGCTTCCATTTCTCTTCAAGCCCTCGCTTGTATTCTTTACTGAAAGCATTCACGGGAGGAAATTCGTCGAGCCACTGATAAGGACGGCAAGCGTCGATGAGGACGCGATCCATGACGTTGCCGCGCAGCGACCGGGAAGACGGACGAACGGCGGGCTCCACCGGCGTCGTCCACACGCCTTTGACGATATCCACCGCTTCACGCACGTTGCAGCGCGTGGCCATCGCCCAGATCACGTCCTGCAAATCGGTAATGTCCACGTCATCATCCACGACGACGACGAACTTTCCGCCGACGACACCCGCCTTCGCCCCGCATGCCACCAGAGCCGTCTGCTTGGCGTGTCCCGCATAGCGCTGTTTGATGGCGACCACGGTGAACGGCCCGGTGGACCCGTAGACGAAGCCCCAGACTCCCTTGACCTCGGGAATTCCCGCTTTCTCCAACTGGTCCCAGAGATTCGCGGCGCTCATAGGAATCGGCAGATGTTGATTAGGCGATTTTAGCGTCGGAACGCCGAGCAGAATGGGATCGTTGCGATAGTAGACCCTGGCCACTTCCATGATCGGCACTTCTCCGACCGTGGTGTTCGTGTAATAGCCGGGCCACTCGCCGAACGGTCCTTCCTGCGGCAGCTTCTCCGGCCCGTAGGGTGGAATCTCTCCCTCGAGAACGATTTCGGCGGTGGCTGGAATCGGCAGGCCGGTCATCGGACCGGGAACGACTGGAAACGGCGCGCCTTGAAGCCAGCCGGTGAATTCGTACTCGGAAGTGTCGAGGGATAATGGCAAGCTTGCCGCTAAGAACAGCCACGGGTCTCCTCCCAGGGAAATCACCACCGGGCAGGCGCGGCCCGCTTGGTGATACTTTTCCTGGGCCATGCGGCCGTGTTTCCCCTTGTCCATCTTTACGGTGATTTGGCTCTTGCCCTGCACTTGGCAGCGGTAGGTGCCGACATTGATATGGCCGGTCTCCGGGTCTTTGGTCACCACGCAACAGCCGGTGCCGATATAGCGGCCGCCGTCCAGCTCATGCCAAATCGGCGCAGGAAAGCGAGAGAGATCGACCTCGCTATCGGCCATCGTGTTTTCAAAAACCGGCCCGCCCTCCGAAATCGTGACGGGCACAGGTTTAAAATCCCTGAACTTCAACCGCCAGGCATTCAAAAGCTCCAGGCCGCGCAGCTTCGTGTCGAGTCCGAGGATAGATGCGAGACGGGTTTGGGTTCCCAAGGGACTGGTGAGGACGCGAAAGCCCGGCGGATAGTCCTTGATTCGATCGAACAGCAACGCCGGCCCGCGCTTTTCCGAAATCAGTTCGGTCAGCCCGCCGATTTCTAAATTCCAATCCGCTCCCTCGATTGTTCTTATCTCGCCCATCAACTGCAAATGGCCGAGGAAACTTCTGAGATCTTGTGTTTCATTCATAAACGCTCCTGTTTCACTCGCAGCAACATGTTCAACCGGAGTAAATTCACGTCAATGTCTCTCTCGGGGATTGTAAAAGCCCTCGCTATCAGGCGAAGTATGTTGCGCGATGTCCCCGAAAGAGACAAGGGAGATCACCCTCGCCCGTTTTGCGGGCAGGGTGAGGGTTCGCATGCCTCGCCCCCTCACCCTATCCCTCTCCCCCACGAAGACGTGGTGGAGAGGGGATAATTATTGCCCGCTTCGAGCCGACGATAATTGAAACCCCACGCCATTCCGGCCGAGGGTTGTTTAGTTTTTTCGCCGCTGAAGGCGGCATGATTGCACGCATAGTCGATCACGTCCTTGCGGCGCTTGAGCGAGGTTGCATCGATTTTCTCTGGAACACCAGCTCCGTTAGCGGACCGCATGACCCAGCGCCAGCATGCTCTACCCGTAGACTCAAGTTGAAGGGAACTGAGGTTTTTTCAGCAAAGCCCGTACCAAGGACGGCGCACGACGGGGACGAGCGTCTGCCGCCGCCGCGGCGATGTTTTCCCGCAGGAATCATAGCGGCGACTTGATCCGGTCAAGATTCCGGAACCGGAGCGCCGTATAGGCGCGCGGTTCTTTTCCCATCTTCTAGAATTTTCCCCGTGATTTTCCGATTTCGGAGGAAAACATATTCGCTGCCGATCAGGGATCCTGGCCTTTTGTTGCAGATTATGACTTGCTGAGAGGCCGTAGCGCGGTTGATCGCAGGTGCATTCGGTTGGACGAGAGTTTGCAGGGAGGTTGGCAAGAAGCGGGCAAGAGAAGCGCAAAGGAGAGCTCATGGCAGTCAAAGATCTCAGGCAATTTCTGCAGGTTCTTCAAGATCGCGGCGAACTGCTTTCCATAGAGGAAGAAGTCGATCTCCGCTTCGAGCTATCCGAGTACTTAAAGCAATTCGATGCGATGCACGGGCCGGCGTTGCTTTTCAAAAGCGTCAAGGGCCACGGGGGGCAAATCGCCGGCAATCTCATCGGCACAAAAAAG
>JACPFE010000662.1 GCA_016183145.1 Deltaproteobacteria bacterium
GACGATGCTGACCAGCGCAGTCCGGTTGGCGGTGGAATTGCCCGGCGGCAAGGGGCACGCCGGCCCGCCGTATCCTTTCACCATCGGCGTGAGCCCCGCCTGGTGCAGCGGACTCAACGGCGCCAAGCTCGTGGCGAGCGGCAAGCTCGATCTGGTCTGGCTCAATCCGTCTATCATTCCTTCGATGGCGGTCCGCGGGGTCGGGCCGTTTCAGCGCAAGCACCCGCTGCGCGCCCTGGCGGTTTTTCCGTCGTGGGATCGTTTGGTGATCGCCGTGTCGCCCAAGCTCGGCGTGCGAACCATGGAAGAGCTGATTAAGAAAAAGCCGGAGATGAAAGTCTCCATCGCGGTCAACGACTGCGTCGACTTAGCGATCAAGTTTTTACTCAAGGCTCACGGCATCAGTCAAAACACGTTCGTCAGATGGGGCGGCAAGGTCGAGGAAGTCGTCCGGCCGAGTAATCCGCACCGGCGCGAAGGAATCGTTTCCGGCAAACTGGACATGGTGATCGATGAGGGAATGGATTCCTGGGGCGACGTGGCCGTGCAACATGGGATGATTTTTCTCTCATATTCCGAGGCGGTTCTGCGGAAGCTGGAGAAATATGGGTTTCGAAGGGCGCGCCTAGATCATGGCCGGATCGCCGGCATCGACGAGCCGACGACCGTCGTCGATTTCAGCGGCTGGCCCATCGTCGTGCACAAAAAGTTTCCGGACGATTTGGCTTACCACATCGCGGGAGTTCTGGATAAGATCCGCGAAGAGATTCCCTACGACGCGGCGGCGACTCCATCCATGAGATCGCTTTGCACGAACACCGAGGCGGGCCCGCTGGATTTTCCGCTCCATCCGGGCGCAGAGCGTTATTATCGTGAAAAAGGTTATCTATGAATCGTGTTCGTGAGCGCGACTGAAAAGCAGCGGATTGGCTACTTTTGGGGTTTTTTCCAAAAGTTGTCTGTCCCGCCGACGCCCTATTTTTGGGCGGATCTAACCGTATCCTCCCTTACGAAAAGCAGAAGCAGCATGCCGGCGATATAGGTGCCCGCGGCGATGTAAAAGGCCGGTGTGAATCCGTGGTGCTCCATGACGTAGCCGATGATCAATGTCCAGAGGGGACCGGAGATGAAGCCGACGAAGTAGTAAATCGAGAAGGCCGCGTCGGTGAGCTCCGGGCTGGCGAAATCGCCGACCATGGTTTGGGTCAGCGCTCCGCGCGCCTGAACGAAAGCGCCGTAAAGAATCAAATTGACGTAGAAAAGCCAGGTCAGCCCCGGATGTTGAACCAGCCAAACTGTCATGATGGCCGAGATCAGCAGCGTCGCTTGGGTGATCAACACGCGCTTGCCGATTCGGTCGGAAAACCACGCGATGGCGAGTGGGCCGACCAGCCCGGCGCCTTGCATGACGGTTAAAAGAAAGCCACCCGCGGGCGCGGTGACGCCGAAGCGGTCCATGAAGTAGGGCACCAAGTAAGCCATGTTGACGCCGGTGCCGCGGCCCGCGGCGCCGACCATCAGGACAAGGGAGGTAAAAAGAATATTGCGGTTTCTGAGACATTGGAGGTAGGCGTTCAAGTTCGCCTTCATTTTTTTCTTGCCGCCCGCGCTCTCCTCGGCGCCGGTCGAATGGTCGGGGAGCATGAACAACGTGAGTCCCATCACCAGGCTCGGCAAGCCGAAAATTACGAACACGGTGTGCCAATCCAAGTAAAGCAGCGCGAGGGAGGCAAAGCCGGGGCCGATAAAGGAGCCGAGATTGCCCGCCGAGTGGTGAAAGGTCAAAGCCCAGCCGCGCGCCTTCGGATAGAAGCGCGACAAGATGCTGGAGCCCAGGGGGTGCTGCGGACTGGAGCCGGCGTCGATCGCCACCCGCGCGACTAACAGTTGCGGGTAGCTGCGCACGAAGAACTGCGACATGCCGGTGAGGCCGACGATCACGTTGCCGGCGCCGAGTATCGTCGTGCGTTTGAACATGCCGCTGAAAAAGCCGTAGATCACCTGCAGGCCCTGGCCCACGAAGCCGGACAAAGCGGAAATGAATCCGAGTTGCAACAAACCAAAGCCGATATCCCTCATCATCACCGGAAAGATGACCGAGGTGATGCTGTACTGCAGGTGATTTAGTGTGTGGCAAGTGCTGATCACGCTGAGGGCAAGACGCTTTTGCCGGTCGGTGATTTCGGCGGGCTCGACGGCGAGCGCCGCGGCGGCGGTTGGTTCATCGTTCATGACGGTTCAATAGCTTGGAGCAATGGACTTATGGAGTATGGGTCTTGGTGTATAGGGTAAAGACGCCGTCTGTCAAATGATGCATGCCTGCTTTCGGTCTCGCGTCCCCCCTTGGAATTCAAACTCAGTCCTCAGCCCATTCGTTGGTCAGTCCTTTGAGGTCGGCCGTGGGGGTCGGAGTGGAATTCGCCATGAGCAAGCTACTCGCCACGCCGATGATCATGAGCAGGAATCCGGTGACGAACGCGTACCAGATGGCCTCGCCCAGTATCGCGATGAGGCGCGGCAATAGCTCCGGCGGAATCTGTAATCGCGTGGTGGGCTCCAGAAGATTTTGCGGATGACCCAGCTTGTCAAGTAATGCCGCTGAAAGACCGCTGCCCGAAAGCTGGCCAAGGCCGCGCTGCATCTGATTCAACAGCACGGTCCCCATCAAGCTCACGGCAAACGCGCCGCCGACGGTGCGAAAGAGCATGATCGTGGAAGTCGCCACGCCGATGCGTTGGGGCGACACGGAATTCTGCACCGCCACCAGCGTGGTGAGATTCGCCATGCCCATGCCCGTGCCGATCAGCGTTCCGCTCACGGCGACCCAGAACACGCTCAGTTCGGACTTGAAGACGACGAACAGACTATATCCTACCGCCAGTAACGCCATGCCCGCCGCGGCCACCGCGCGATAGCCGACGTGATTAAGCGCTTGGCCAGCGATCAGGCTGCCAACGGTCCATGCCACGCTCAGGAACAAGAGCACCATGCCTGCGCGCGACGCCGTGAGTCCGGTCACGCCCTGCAAGTAGAGCGGCAGATAGCTGATGGCGCCAAACACTCCCATGGCCGCCAGCGTGGCGACGGTCGCGGAGGTCTTAAAAAGGCTCAGGCGAAATAGATCCAGCGGTATGATCGGCTCAGCGGCACGGCGCTCGATAAAATAGAAAACCGCCAGAAAGACACTCGCCAGCGCGATCATCCCGGCGAGTTCGGCGTTGAGCGGCTGTCGGGAATGAGCGCTACGGGACAGCGCGTAAAAAAGAATCATCAACGCCGACAACAACGTAAAGGTTCCGGCGAAATCGAGTTTGTGCGCGCGCCATTCCTGCCCCGTTTCCTTAAGCCCGGCGACGATCAAAGCGATGGCGACAGCGGTAATCGGCAAATTGACGAAAAACGCCCAGCGCCAGTTCCAGTGCTCGACGATAAGCCCCCCGGCCAGTGGCCCGAGAATCGCCGCGACGCCCCAGATGCCACTGATGATGCCCTGCATCTTGGCGCGCTCTTGCGGCGGGAAGAGCACGCCGACAACGATGAAAGACAGCGCGTAAATAGCGCCGCCACCCAGCCCTTGAACCGCGCGAAAGAGAATGAGCGCTTCCATGCTCTGCGCCGCGCCGCACAAGGTTGAGCCGATGACGAAAATGCCGATACCGACAAGCATCAGGCGCCGCCGGCTGAAAAGGTCCGCCAGCTTGCCGAAAATCGGCGTAGTGAGCGCCGAGGTGAGCATGTAAATCGAGAAGACCCAGCTATAGAGTTCAAGCCCGCCGAGCTTGGCGACGATGGTCGGCATTGCCGTGCTGACGATGGTGGCGTCGATGGCAAAAAGAAAAATCACCAGCATAACGCCGAGCGTGGCGAAGTTTCGCTTGCGCCTTGCCAGTAGTGTGGAAGTTTCGGGTGGGTTCACGTCGGAGAGCGGGTAAGCGATTAGGTTTGGTAACTTTATCAGTTGGACTACTTTGCGCCGAGAGTCAAGCAAAGCCTAAAAAACGCGCGGCGTGTTGACATAAGACTCATAGGACATATAAGAGGAATTTTCAGAGTAACGACGAGGTGAGTGATGTTTGAGCTTGCCAAAATACCGTTTCCGGAAGTCGCTCGTATTGTCCAGTCCGGCAAGGCGTTGGTGATCCTGCCCGTAGGCGTCGTCGAAGAGCACGGCGCGCATTTGCCGTTGGGTTTAGATTCCTTCGCCGCTGAAGTATATGCGGAGGTGGCGGCGGCGCATCTCGAAGAAGCGGGTTATGAAGTCGTCATTGCGCCGACCGTTTCCTACGGCGTAGCCCGGGCGGCGATCGATTTCCCCGGCACGCTCTCGCTGCAGCCCGAAACACTGAAATCGTTGATCGTAGAGATCGGTCGTTCACTGGCACGGCACGGACTCGATCGGTTGGTTATCCTCAATGGCCATCGCGATCTGAGCCACATGAAGGCGTTGGAAGAGGCGCGGGACGTGCTTGTCGAGGAAAAAACCGCTCAGGTTCTCTGCGTCGGCTTCACCAGCGATGCGGAGGTGACGGCGGCGTGTTATCGGGAGGGCGTGCGGGAACTCTCCCAAAGCGTGCGGCCCGAGCGCGAGGGGCATGGCGGAGAGTGGGAGACGTCGTTGGCGCTGCACGCATTCCCTGAATCGGTGAACAAAGAAATTATCGGACGGCTCGATCCCAACTTCGATTACGATGTTGAAGCCTTTCGGAACGAGACCAAAGATTACGGGAGCCTCAGCGGCGGACGCGGCTATTTCGGCTCACCCCAATCGGGCAGCGCGGAAACGGGGCGAAAGATCGTTGCGATCCGCGGGCGCAACATCGCGCGGGTGATCTTGAAAGCGTTGGGAGCTGCGCCCTCTTCTTGAGAGGTTGATAGACGGGTATCGCTTCGCTCAACCCATCCTACATCTCTGTCATTTCGACCGAAGGGAGAAATCTGCGCTTCGGCTGATGCCTACTTCACGAGCGAGATCGCGATCACGCCGGCGACCACGCAGACCGTGCCGATAACACTGGCCAAGTTGATCCGTTCCACCTCGCGCAGGAAGATCGCGCTTAAGATGGCGGTCCAGATCGGCGTGGTCGAGGCGATGGGCGAAACGATCACGACGGGGCCGAGTGAGAACGCGAACAGCATCAGTAGGACCGCAGCCGTTTCAAAGACGCCGGAGATCAGAAACGGCCAAAAGGCCCTGCGGTCCCAAACCAATTTTTCGCCACACACCGGCAGGGCATAGTACATGGCGAAGGAGAGGAGAGAGACAGGACCGACGATGGCGGTAAAGAACAGCGGCTCATGGGATTGCACCATCGCATAACGGCGCAACGGGTGAACGCCCGCAGTGATCAGGGCCGTTGCGATCGGATAGAGCAGGTAAGTCCAGCGGAAAGAAGTTAAGTGTTGGTCGATGCGCCAGGAAGTGAAAACGATCCCGATGACCACTAAAAGGGTCCCGTTTATACCCAGGGGGGTGATCGGCTCACCCAAGATCAGAATGCCTATCAACACCGCCGGCAGGGGAAATGTATTGCGCAGCGTGACGGCGCGCGACGTGCCGATCTTGCGAATGCCCGTGTAGTGGCAGTGGCGCATGATCGGTTGGACAATGCCCGTGACCACGATGGCTACCAGGGCGGTGACGGCGACCTCTGGAATGCCGACGGTTAAAGCGACGGCGATCCATAGAGCGACGGTGTGGATGACCAGAGACACTAAGGTCGCTGTGAGCGGCGTAGAGTACTCCATTCCGCGGCGCACAGAAATATTCGCGAAGGCAAAGGAAACGGCCGTGAGCCAGGCGAAGAGTTGAGGGGACATTGCCGAGTGCCGTGAATGGAGGTTCGGCCAACGTACAACAATTTACGCGTCGGCAAAAGGGATCGCCATGGGCGCTTGTATTTGCCTCTCAGGGAAGGATAAGAAGAGACTCGGTGATTCTATCAATTCAAGGAGGATCCTATGGCTTTCAAAATCAACCATCTTCATCTCAAGACGCCGAATCCTCAGAAAACCGTTGATTTCTATGTCGAGTACACCGGCGCGAAGGTTGTCAAGGAGAACACCAGGCCCGATGGCAGCAAGAACTTTCGTCTCGATCTGCACGGCGTCGAGCTGAACGTGACTGAGTTTCTGCAGGAACAGAAATTGGGCCAGTTCTACGGCCTTGAACATGTCGCCATCGATACCGACAACTTTGCCGGCGAGGTCGCCAAGATCAAAGCGGCGGGGATCAAGATTCTCGAAGAGCGGGTGCTGCCCGACGGGCGGAAGGTTTGTTTCTTCGAAGGGCCGGAAGGCGTTCGCCTGGAGTTCTTGGAAATGCGTTGAGCGCGGGACTCACGGATTCTTGAGCGCCCGTTCCAGCGGGCCGTTCTCCCGGAACGGTTCGGGCCAGTTGAGGTATTCTTTGAACTCCGGGCGCATTCGGATCAAGTCGTTGATGACGTTTTCGATCCCCTTATCCGGTACGAAGGGCGCGGGCTTGAAAAGGCGCGCGTAAGCTTGGACTGTTCTCTTGGCGATTGCCAGGTCTTTCTCGCGCATCCATTTGGCGAAGGATTTTTCCGCGAAGCGGTGATCTCTCTTGATCAGATGAATTCCCGCCACATAGGCTCGCAAAAAATCTTCCGTGGTTTTTGGCTCCGCTCTAATAAATGCCCGGCTGCTGGTCACGCAAGACGATGGGTAAACCAGGTCGGTGGTGCTGAGATCGACGAGTACGGGCCAGCCGCGCTGCAAGAAAGGAAGCGCGTAGCGGGTGGTGAGGGCGGCGGCGGCAATGCGCCCCACGTCCAAGGCGGCGACCATTTCCGGCCCGGCGCCGAGCTGCAAAATCGTCATGTCCTTGTCGGGATTCAGCCCCACATGTTTCAGCGCTGCTCTCAGATAGAAGTGCGTCGTCGAGCCGTAGCGGGTTACGGCGCTGGCTTGGCCTTTGAGTTCGGCGGCGGATTTGATCTCGGGGCGCGTGATCAGATAGACGGGATCGGCATCGATGGGACAGGCGAGTAGGGCGACGTCTCCGCCCGCCGCGCGCGCGGCAACCACCGACTCGGCGCCGACGCCGGAGAACGGCAGGTCGCCGGTGATGATGGCCAGCGTGATCAACGACCCGCCGCGAACCTGCACGGGCTCGACGTTAAAACGGTACTTGTCGAAGTAGCCAGCGTCCTTGGCGACCCAGATGGGCAAATTGGAAGGGGAGGCCGTGGTGCCGTACATGATGCGGCGAGGTTCTTGGCCGTCCGCCGGTTGGCGGGGCACGACGGCAACCCAAAGGACGGCAATAAAAACTATGGCTTGAGCGCGCATCATGGTCGTGCCAAGGCCCGCTCCAATGGCCCGTGATCACGGAACAAGTCGAAGCGTCCGATATACTCTTTCGGAATCGGCCGCCGGGTAGCCAGGTCCTTCATCACATTTTCAAGACCTCTGTCCGGCGCGTACGGTAGAGCCTTGAAGAGGGGCGCATACGCCTCAATGGTTTTCTTAACGACAACGGCATCCCGTTCTTTCAACCATTTTACGAGCGCCTTTTCGGCAACGGTTTGATCTTTCTTAATGAGTTGGACGCCTGCGACATAGGCTCTGAGAAAATCTTCGACCAATCTCGGTTCGGCCTTGACAAAAGCGCGGCTGCTCGCGACGCAAGATGAAGGATAGACAAGATCCGTCTTGCTGAGATCGACGAGCACGGGCCAACCGCGTTGTATTAGCGGGATCGCATAGCGATTGGTGAGCGCCGCGGCGGCCAGCCGGCCACTCTCCATTGCCGAAACCGTCTCGCTTCCGGTTCCAAGCTGGAGAATGGTCATGTCACGTTCCGGATCGAGACCGACCTGGCGTAGCGCTGCTCTGAGATAGAAGTGAGTTGTTGACCCGAGCCGGGTGACCGCGGTGGCTTTGCCCTTGAGCTCGGCGGGAGATTTGATCTCGGGCCGCGCGATCAAGTACACCGGATCCGAATCGACGGGGCAGGCGAGCAGCACGACATCGCCTCCCTCGATACGCGCTGCGACAATCGACTCCGCGCCGGCCCCGGAGAATTGCAGGTTGCCGCTCATGATCGCCATGGTGATGAGCGCGCCGCCGCGGATATGGACCGGCTCGACGTTGAGGCCGTACTTGGCAAAGTAGCCGGCATCCTTGGCAACCCACACCGGCAAATGCGCCGTTGAGGTCGTCGTGCCGTAGTGAATCCGGCGCAGCTCTTGGGCGGGCGCTGACGAATATAGGACCAATAGGACTAACTGGACATATAGGCAGCGCAAACCTAAGCAGGGCATTGTGCGCATGTTGCACCTTGCTGGTTGCTATTTTGTGAAGTATTTCGCTTCGGCTTTCTCTTGGTCGTAAGGAACGAACTGGTTTGTCCCCGGGCCGCGTATCGCCGGTTTCTCACCTTCGTCAAATAACGCTGCGGCGCTATCTCCGGCGCGCCCGCCGACAAGTGCGGGGGCGTGGGCTTCGGCGACGGTGGCGTCTTTGTCCGAGCGGTTGAACGCCCAATGCACCGTGTTGGTGGGGACGCGATGGAAGTCGCCTTTCTTACAAAGGTAACCTTTGTCTTTAACGAAGAACCAGATCTCGCCGTCCAAAACGTAGTTGATCTGTTCAGACTCATGTTGGTGTGGCTTGGTGTGATAGCCCGGCCTTCTGGTCGCGATCATCAGGCTGCACTCATTGCCGTAACCTTTGCGCACAACCATGGCGCCGGTTCCAGCTTCACCGCTCTGAACTCGGTTGTATTCCGGCACATCGGTGCTTTTGACGTGTAATGCCATAAACAATCCTCCCTCGCTGATGAATTGGCTCCCTTGCTTTATCCGTACGCCAACTCGGTGATGTTGGTCAAGCTCTCGACTTATGGGGCCGCGAAGAGCGGGCGAGGAGGCAAGGGCGGATGACGCCAGAAATTCAGCCGGCGGTTGGTCGGGGGGTCGAAAGGACGCGGAAAATGGGTCTAACCGACAGCCTGGCGGGGTGGCGGTGGTAGATCGCGTGAATTGGCTTTGTTGCGGGCAAGGGTTGTTGCCCTGTGAATATTGGTGCGGCGGATAAAAGACGGCATGGCTACTTTCAGCCCTTGGAGCACCCGCCAGCGCCGCAGCCCTGCGGCTCGGTGCAATTGCGGCAAGGTGACGCTGAAAGTAGTTCCTTTGCCCACCTGGCTCTCGACCCTGATGGTTCCATTCAATTGTTCGACGTGCTTCTTAACGATGCTGAGACCCAAACCGATGCCACCGCGCGAATTACCCGACGAAGATTTATGCACCTGAATGAAGGGCTCGAAAATGGATGAAAGATGATGTTCCGGGATCCCGAGGCCGGTATCGGTGACTTCAAAGATGAATAGATCCGACTTCGGCCGGTTGGAAACCGAGAGGCGAATGGAGCCGGAGTCGGTATACTTGAGCGCGTTCTGGAGCAGATTGCTAAGTATCTCTTTTAGTCTTTCCGGGTCAGTTCGCAGGGCCGGGAGATCCTGTGACACTTGCCAGGTGATCTCGAGGCCTTTCTGCTTACACAAGAAATCGAAAGTGTCGCTTAGGTCGGCGCAAAGTTTTTGAACCGAGAACTCCTGAGCGCGGAGCGGTTGTTTGCTCGACTCCAAACGGGAGTAGATCAAGATTTGATCGATCATGTTTTTTAGATGACTCGACTGCTTGGCAACCGTTTGGAGGATTTCCCTGTGGTGGGCTTCGATCTCACCGTAAAGACCGTCGGTCATACATTCCAAATAACCAAGGATGACCGCTAATGGAGTACGCAGCTCGTGGGACACTTGATTGAGAAACTCGGACTTGAGCTTGGCGAGGTGCTCCGCTTTTTCCTTTTCTTGCCGGAGGATGTCCATTATTTGGGTTGCGGTGTCCTTAGGTGTTGACCGCGCGTTGCTGATCGCCAGTATCACCATGAGCATTCCGAAACCGGCAATGGCCGCGTAAAGCAGCAGTTCCTTATTGCGTTGGATGGCCGTTGCGTAGGTATGAATCTGTTTGCTCAGATGGCTGGGCCAGTCAAATGTTTTTGGCGTGGTTTGAGAGGAGTCCGTGGGTTGATGAGGAACGACGGCGGACCGCTTTTCCGCGGTGCTCGCCAAGTCATTGCCGACCAGCGGCCATTCGCCGCCGATTAAAGTCAGGGAGAGCAGGGTGGCAAATACAATTTTTCGGAGGATCATTCTATGGATGCGCCAGCGGAAGGTTCGCTTCAGCTTTTTTTTCGGCCACCCAAGTCTCGACTCTGTCTTTGCCTCGATTCTTGGCGAGGTAAAGCGCTTGATCGGCGGCGTCAAGCATCTGGCGCCAGTCGGAATAGGATTTCTCCGAGGTCGAACTGACACCGATGCTCACCGTCAACGCGAAGGTGCGATCCGGTTTTCCGAACCTGCAGATCTTGATTTCATCATGAACCTTGGTCGCAACTTGCAGCGCGCTTTCCTGATCGGTTTCCGGGAGCACCAGGACGAATTCCTCGCCGCCGAATCTAGCGGAAAAATCGCTTTGCCGTGTTTTCCCGCGCAAAATTTCCCCTATCTTGATGAGAGCGGTGTCCCCGCCATGGTGACCGTAGGTGTCGTTGATCGTTTTAAAGTTGTCGATGTCCAATATAAGGACCGACAGAGCGTGATTATACCGCTTGGCTCGTTCGAATTCGTCGTGGAATTTTTCTTCCATCGCACGGCGATTGTAAAGGCCGGTCAATGAATCAATTTGGGTTTGATGTTCCAGGTGCCTCTGGTATTTGACGACCCGAGTTCCAACCCTGACACGCGCGAGAAGCTCGGAAAATGAAAATGGTTTCGTAATATAGTCGTCCGCTCCCAGATCGAGGCCCCTGACCCGATCGCCTTCCTGAATCCTGGCGGTAATTAGAATCACGTAGATGGCTTTGAGCGCGGGGTTGGAGCGGATATTCTTGATAAGCTCAAAGCCGTCCATCTTAGGCATCATGATATCCGATAAGACAATCTGAAAATTATCCCGCTCAAGTTGTTCGAGGGCTTCGACGCCGTTGGCCGCCGTGACGACTTGATATCCTTCCCGCTGCAAGACGATCGCCAGCAGGTCCCGTTGATCGGGATGGTCCTCTATTATGAGAACCTTCAACGGCTTGATTTCTCGGTTTGAAGCTTTAGCGCTCGTTTCCATTTCCGTCACGAGTTCCAATCCTGGGGCAGCCGCGTACTATACTCGTCGCAGCAAAAAAGCATATAAGCGCCGCCCCATGCCTGCAACTGTCCCATAAAAACATTCGCGTCGCCTTAACCCGGCCCGCTGACGTTTTAAGATATCCGAGCTTGGTCGCAGCAAAGGCAATGCCAGACTGCCAACCTGGGGCTTCGTAGCTATTCTTCTCCTGGCGGTATCTTTCCTCTTCTTGCCCAAAATGTCCAGAAGGATGACAGCGCTCAATATGGATGATCGGCCGATGAGATCGATTTCTGCACTTAAGGTTCGAAACGAGTATCCCGCCTGCCATTTATTTTGTGCGGTTTGTGACAAATTCATCAAGCCGGCTGCCAGAAGTGTCACCCCGGCGCGGAATCTAGGGGAAGATTAGGCCTAATGAACCGAAAAGTTTTGCGGGTTCAACTTGGCATGGACTGTGCTCACTACCATCGCCAATCAGAACGAAAAAATTCAATAAATCATTATAGTCGGAGTTGCTGCGGCGCGGAGGATGAAATCCAGTTCCATGATGTGTGTAAGGTTCCCACGGAGTCAAAAAAACAGTTTGTTCGTTGAAAGGGGGTGAAAACAAATATGGAGCTTCTTAAACGGTTAGTTAAAGAGGAGGAAGGTCAAGGGCTCGTTGAGTACACCTTGATCGTTCTTCTGGTCGCGGTGGTCTTCTGGGTGGCGATTCGGGACACAAACATCGGCGCCGAATTGACCAATGCTTGGACTCAGGTGATTACCACGTTACAGAACCCTGTCCCTGCCCCTTGATGTGTGCTTTCAGGGGACGGATTCGGGGTTGAACGATTTTAACAGGGGAGGCTCGGGACTCGAGAATATAGCAGTTCTCGCTCTCGAGCCTTCCCTGCATAGGTTGGCGACAGCAGAGAATCTAGACGACCTTACACCGGCTAAATGAAGAGCGGCATCAACGCCGATTACATGGAACAATAAATTAATTAATTGCTTACGTTGTTTGATCTCGCAATCATCGCGGTTATCAGCCTGGCGGCATTCTTCGATATGGAGTGGCGGAGAATACCGAACTGGCTCATTTTATTTGGCCTGAGCGTAGCGCTCGGA
>JACPFE010000666.1 GCA_016183145.1 Deltaproteobacteria bacterium
CAAGGACGTGGAACCCGATCCGCCGCGGCTTTTCCGCGGTTTTAAGTACGTGATCGAAAACCCCGAGGACTACGAGGATTTCGACGCGACGGTGAAGCAGTATCTGGAAATCTTTAAGCTGCGATAAGGCAGTAAGAAGTAAGGAGTGAGGAGTCAGGGGTGAGGGGGAAACCCCTTACTCCTTACGCTTCCCCGAAGGGATTCTTCAAGAGAATCGTCCGTTCCCGCCCAGGTCCCACCGAAACGAGAATAATCTCAGTGCCGATGACCTCTTCGATCCGGCGCACGTATTTTTGCGCGTTGGCCGGCAGGTCGGAAAATTTTCTTACATCGTCAAGCGGAGCATCCCAGCCGTCCATTTTTTCGTAGACCGGCTCGGCGCCTTGCATCACCTTGGAGCTGGCGGGAAATTCGTTGACCGCCTTTCCTTCATAGCGGTAGGCGGTGCAGATCGGGATTTTTTTGAAACCGGTTAGAACGTCGAGCTTGGTCAATGCGAGGCCGGTGAGGCCGTTGGTTCTGACCGCGTGGCGCACGCCGACCGCGTCGAACCAGCCGCAACGCCGCGATCTTCCCGTGGTGGCGCCGAACTCAGCCCCTTCGCGCCGCAGCGTTTCGCCATCCGGCCCATCGATCTCGGTGGGGAAAGGGCCGCTGCCGACGCGCGTCGTGTAGGCTTTCGAGATGCCGATGATCTGTTGGATATGCTGGGGGCCCACGCCCGATCCCGAGCAAGCGCCGCCGGTGATCGTGCTGGAGGATGTGACGAACGGGTAGGTGCCATGGTCAACGTCGAGCAGGGTCCCCTGCGCGCCTTCGAACAACACGCGCTTGCCGGCGCGGATCTCGCGGTCAAGGAGCAATCCGGTGTCGGTCACGTAGCCCCTGAGCCGGACGCGGTACCGTCCGTAGCCCTCGTGGATTTCATTGAAATCGAGGGCCTTCTCTTGGAGGATCGCTTTTAGGTAAAAATTCTTTTCTTCGATGTTGCGCTGGAGCTTGTCACGAAAGGTATCTTCTTCCAAAAGATCGATGAAGCGAATGCCGACGCGCGCGATTTTATCTTCGTAGGCCGGGCCGATGCCGCGCCCGGTGGTGCCGATCTTGCCCTTGCCGCGCAGCCGCTCGCGGGCCAGATCGATGGCCTTGTGGTAAGGCATGATCACATGGGCCTGCTCGCTGATGCGCAGCCGCGAATCGTCTTGGAGGTGGCCCCGGCGCTTCAAGCCGTCGATTTCTTGGATCAGGATCTCGGGATCGACGACCACGCCGTTGCCGATGACGCAAAGCTTGTCGGGATGGAGCGCGCCGGATGGGACGAGGTGGAGAACGGTTTTCTCGCCGTCCACCACCAGGGTGTGGCCGGCGTTGTTGCCGCCCTGAAAGCGCACGACAATGTCGGCGTCCTGGGTAAAAAGATCGACGATCTTTCCTTTGCCCTCGTCTCCCCACTGGGCGCCTATGATCGCGACGTTGGCCATGAATAAATGTGGCAGCTCCCTATCGAATTGAACGAATGGAACGGTTTGAACGATTTGAACCTATGCCGCCGCATGTTCCAGCCGTTCAAACGGTTCAAGTCGTTCAAATCGTCGCCGGCGACTGATCGCACCATTATAGTTTCACCTGCACCGCGGAGACGATTTCCGGCCGGTCGCGCAGCTCTTGCAGCGCTTTTTTGCTGACCGCCTCGTCGACATGGATGAAGGAGATCGCGTTGCCGCCTTTTTCCGTCCGTCCAAGCTCCATGCCGGCGATGTTGATGCCGTTTTTGCCGAGCAGGGTGCCGACGGTGCCGACCACGCCGGGAACGTCGCGGTTGCGTAGAATGAGAATATAACCTTCCGGCACCGCTTCGAGATAAAAATTATCGACTCTGACGATGCGCGGATGCTTGGCGCCGAACACGACGCCTTCGACTTCCATCTCTATTTTGCCGGTATCCGCTTTGACCGTAATGTAATTGGCGAAATCGCTGGCGCGGCTGCTTTTCGATTCGACGACCTTGATGCCGCGGTCCCGCGCCACGATCGGGGCGTTGACGTAGTTGACGCCGGATTCCATGATCGGCGTGAGAATCCCCTTGAGCACGGCCAGGGTGAGCGGCGCGAGATTATATTGGGTGACGTCGCCGCCGTACTCGACCTGAAGCTCCTTGGGCAGCGCGCCGACCATCTGGCTCAAAAGGCTGCCGAGCTTCTCCGAGAGCAGCAGGTAGGGTCGCAGGACTTCGAGCAGTTCGGGGCTCACCGAGGGCACGTTGACGGCATAGCGCACGACGCCTTGGGAAAGAAAATCGACCATCTGCTCGGCCACGGCGATGGCGACGTTGAGCTGCGCTTCGTCGGTGGAGGCGCCGAGATGAGGCGTGGTGATCACCTGGTCCATTTTTAGCAGCGGATGGTCCGGCGCCGGCGGCTCATCGACGTAGACGTCGAGCGCCGCGCCCGCGACTTTGCCTTCCTTGATAGCAGCGGCAAGATCGTTCTCATCGACGATGCCGCCGCGGGCGCAGTTGATGACGCGCACGCCGGTCTTCATTTTGGCAAAGGCCGCGCGATTGATCAGCCCCTGGGTTTCCGGCGTCAGCGGCACGTGCACCGTAATGAAGTCCGACTTGGCGAGGATGTCTTCCAGAGCCACGGGCTCCACGCCCATGCGCGCGATGTTGTCGGTGGCGATGAACGGATCGTAGCCGATCACCTTCATGCGCAGGCCGGCGGCCCGTTCGGCGACGACCCGGCCGACGTTGCCAAGACCGATCACGCCTAACGTTTTGTTGCACAACTCGACGCCGACAAACTTGTTGCGCTCCCATTTGCCGCTTTTGAGCGAAGCCGCGGCTTGAGGAATATGGCGCGCCAGCGCCATCATCAGCGCGACGGTATGCTCGCCGGTGGTGACGTTGTTGCCGCCGGGCGTGTTCATCACGACGATGCCCTTTTTGCTCGCCGCCTCGGCGTCGATATTTTCATAGCCCACGCCGGCCCGGCCGATGACTTTCAAGTTTTTCGCCGCTTCGATCAATTCGGCGGTGATCTTGGTGCCGCTGCGAATGACCCAGCCGTCGTAGTCGGCGCAAATCTTTTTGAGTTCCTCCGGCTTGAGCCCCACGCGGACATCGACTTCAAAGCCTCGGGCGTTCTTGAATACCGCCAGACCTTCGGGAGCGAGAGTGTCGGAAACTAGTATCTTCATATTTTGTTCCATGTTATAGGAGCTTCAGGCTTTTGTGTGGATAACCTGGCACTTTCCCCTTGTTTTCCTTTACCACGAAGATCACGAAGGACACGAAGGTTTCGGACATTGATATTTTTAAACTTCTTAACTTCGTGCTCTTCGTGTCCTCCTTTGAAAATACCCGTTTGGGGATGAGAACGAAGAGGCCCGCCTGGGTTCCGTCATACCCGCGAAAGCGGGTATCCAGGCTAATTC
>JACPFE010000667.1 GCA_016183145.1 Deltaproteobacteria bacterium
AGAATTTATCCTATCGGCGAAGGGCGGTGTCAGGCTTCAATATGTTGATTTTATACTATTCGAAACCCTACGATCAGGAGCTTGGTGCCGGCTCGGCGCCTGACTTGCGCAACCTCGGGCAGATCGGGGTGAGGACAGCGCGGGCGAAGGGGCTAGTGCCAGAGATGACTTGCCTTGATTGCCTAACTTCGAGATTGTCCGCGAGCGGCGGTCGTGAACCGGAGACGGGCTTTTATTTTCAACTCTCCTGCCTCGGCTCTCATTCTAAGCGAAGAACCTGCTCGCCGATTCGCGTGCCACACAGCAAGAAGAGCGACGTTGCCATCAATAGCGGCGAGATCTACGACTCGACAGGTTAACGCGGGCAACACAGGCTTTGCGCAGCGAGGTTAGTATCCCTGCTGTGCACGACGCAATCTCAAGGGCGTGACTCGCTAGGGTCACGCTCATTTTCATTGCACTAGAAGAAGGTCGGCTCTCAGGCGATCGCGGCCTGCTTTTCCGGCACCGGGTCCTTGAGGTTAAGGACGAGCCGCGCATTGTCGGACAGGATCTTCCGCTGGTCTTCCTTCGACAGCCCGATCTCGCCAAATACCTCGAGCGCCGCCTTTGGGTTCCAGCAGGGGTAGTCGTCGCCGTACATCACGTGGTCGACACCGTAGTAGTCGATCGTGAATTTCATCCCCAGGGCATGTGGCTGCACGGTATCGCTGTACATGCGCTTCAAGTACTCGCTCGGCGCGCGCGGCAGATTCGCGGCGTTCGAGTTCTTGTCCATGCGGCCCGACTGGTAGGGAAGCGCGCCGCCGGCGTGTGAGACGTAAACCTTCAGCGCCGGGTGGCGCTCCATGATGCCGGAGACCACCAGGCGGTAAATCGCCAGGCTCAAGTCGATGATTTTACCGAGACTGTTGTAGAGGGCACCGTCCTTGCCGCCGCAGATCTCGGGGAAGACCACGTCGGTCGGGTGCAGGAACAACATCGCCCCGAGCTTTTCCGCTCGGTCGTAGAAGGGCTCCAGGCTCGGGTCGTCAATGCGAGTTTCTCCGCGCGGCCCGATGCTTCCCGGGACATTGACTCCTACGAGACCCATCTTCATCGCGCGCTCGAGCTCCTCCACGGCCCTCTTCGGGTCCTGCAGCGGCACGACCCCGCTTGCCCAGACCTTGCCCGGATAGCGGGCAACCGCACCCGCCATCTCGTCATTCCACATCTGCGCGGCGGCTAGCCCGTGGGCGGCGTCCGTCTCGGAGAAGAACGCCCCACCGGGGCCGGTGGTGCACACCACCCCAAAGTCGCAGCCGATCTTGGCCGCGGCGTTGTCCATATGCTCGAGCATCGCATCGAGGTCGAACCAGTCGGCCCAGGTATCGGTACGCGACACGCCCTCGTACGGCGACACCAGGTATCCACCCCTGCTCGTGGGGACCGCGCGCGGGTAGCCGCTGCGCTTGCACAGCATCTCGAACACCGAGCGCGGGTACCAGTGAAAGTGTGTGTCTATAATACGCATCGGGCCTCCTTGCTTAGGCATTACCTATATAGTTCATTGCGCGCCGCCAGACAACCTTATTAGGGCATATGTGTCAAATTTCCGCAATCCCCGCCGCACGGTCAATTGACAGGCGCCGCGACAATCTTTAATGTGCTGGTACAGGTAATCGCCCTATCAACAAATCGAATTAGGAGGACTGTCTATGGCCGTACCGAATGTGCCGATTGTTTCGTCCGATTCCCATGTCATGGAACCCGTGGATCTTTGGAAAAAAGGCGTGCCGGAAAAATTCCGCGACGCTGCGCCGCTCTTCCCGCCTCATCAAGTCGGCGAGGGTTTCCAGCAGCACGCCGGCGGCTGGGACCCCCGTGCGCGTATGAAGGAAATGGAAACCGACGGCCTCAGTGCCGAAGTGCTCTATCCGACGTTGATGCTCGATTTGTTCGCTCTCGACGATGCCGCGCTCCAAGAAGCCTGCTTCCGCGTCTACAACGACTGGCTGATCGATTATTGCAGCGCCGACCCGAATCGGCTCATCGGCATTCCCGCGGTTCCCGTCTACAACATCGACAACGGCATCAAGGAGCTGGAGCGCTGCCGCAAGGCCGGCTTGAAAGGCGCGCTCATCTGGCAGGCGCCCCACCCGGACCTGCCGTTCAAATCGAGCCATTACGATAAATTTTGGGCCGCCTGCGAGGACCTCGATTCGCCGGTGAGCCTGCATATTTTGACCGGCCACAGCTACAACAAGGACAAGACTCGCCAAGGCGTCGAGCGCTACCGCGGCAGCGTCAATCTCAAGCTGATGGACATCGCCAACGGGCTCTTCGAGTTGATCTTTTACGGCGTGCTTGAGCGCCATCCCAGGCTCAAGATCGTCTCGGTGGAAAACGAAGTCGGCTGGATGCCCTGGATATTCCAGCAGTGGGATTACTATTATAATCGCTTCAAGAAAGAGAACCCGCCGCCGATCACGCGCAATCCGAGCAGCTTCGTCAAAGATCAGGTCTATTCCTGTTTTTTCAACGACCATGTCTGCGGCGAAAATCTCAAATACTGGGGGCAGGACACCGTCATGTGGTCGAACGACTTTCCCCATCCAAACTCGACCTGGCCCAACTCACTTAAAATCATCGAGCGCGACCTCGGCCACCTGCCGCCGGAGATCCAGCGCAAAATCGTCTGCGACAACGTGTGCAGACTTTACAACATCGACGCAGCGAAGTTGCCGCGGGTAGAGAAGAAAGCGGCGTAACGGCTCGGGCGCAGTGCGAAGGAACTTCAACTATGAAACGAATCCGGAGAATTCTATACGCCACCGATTACTCCAAAGCGTCTGGGCGAGCGCTCGACGAAGCGGTCAATCTTGCGCGCCAAAACCGCGCGGAGCTGTTGGTCGTCCATGTGATGGAGCCAATACCCTATACCGCAGGAGAAGAATTTGGGGGAGCCGAACTCTACCTGAGGCTGGAGGATGCAACCAAGCGGGAATCCCAAACCACTATGGACAAGCTTATACGCCGTTTGCGACGAACCAAGGTCAAAGCCAAAAGTCTTTTGCTCCGAGGGTCCGCCTACGATCAAATCGTCAAAACCGCCAAGAGCAAGAGAGCCGACATGGTCGTCATCGGCACCCACGGACGAACCGGCCTTTCCAAGCTCTTCATGGGCAGCGTCGCCGCCAAAGTGGTCTCGACGGCAACTTGCCCGGTGGTAACCGTGCGCGGAGAATAATTTTCGAAAATGGCGAGCGAATATTCGCTGCAAAGCTTTATCCAAGACCTGGACCGAATCACCGGCGCAGGGGGTTCACCGGCCAAGATCGTCGCCGCGGCCAAGCCGTTGCTGGCCAAGCTCGTGCAACAACCGGACTGTCTTCAGGCGCAATACAAACAGCGCGGCGCCACCGCCTATGGCCGCTACATGGTGCACCGCGCCCCACGGTTCAATATTACCGCCATCGTTTGGGGACCGGGAGACAATGCAAAAGCCCACAACCATGACACCTGGGGACTGGTCGGCGTCGTCGAAAACGAGATACAGGAAACGCGCTTTCGCCGGCGCGACGACGGCTCGAAAGCCGGCTATGCCGATATCGAAGTCACAGCAGTCTTGAAGAACACCGCCGGTATGGTCTCCTGTTTAATTTCCCCCGACGACGACATCCATGAAATGAACAACGTGACGAAGCGGGACACCGTGGAAATTCACGTTTACGGCAAGGACCTCGCCGACATGCCGCGTCTGCGCTTCGACTTCGAGAAGAAACAGGCGAAGATCTTCGCCAGCCCGAAGTACGATAACTGCTGAGTCGATTGATCGCCGACCTTTCTTGGTGTCTCCTCCGGGAACGGTGGAACCTTTCAGCACGAGCCGAAACAAAAGTCCAACTGTATGGGCACTACGAGCGCACGAGAGTTTCTTCCCCCTTTGACGGGGGAAGATTAAGATGGGGGTGAGAAATCTGCTGGCTGGCGTGGTGTGATTCACCCCTACTCTAACTCTCCCCCGTCGAGGGGGAGAGAACGGGATTGTAGGCTTTGAGACAACCGAAAGTAACCTACTGACTCGTCGCTGATAGTAATTCAGACCCTCAGCTTCAGCTCCCAATCCAAATAGCGCTGCATGTCTTCCTTGTTGCCTTTGATCGAAGGCGACAAGACCAGGTCGTTGGTCTCGGTCAAGCAAGCCGCGAGCCCGCTCTCAGTCGGAAGACCCGCGGCGATCCAGGCCTGCACTCCGCCGTCTAAAACGTAGACGTTGTTGTAGCCGCGCCTTGCAAGCGCGCGCGCGGCAAAGACCGAATGGTTGCCATCCGGACAAGAGATCAGAACAGCTTGCGCGAGGTCGGAAACGTAATCGGGCAATTGAAGCTCCAACCAGCCGCGCGAGATCCACTTGGCGCCGGGCAAATGCGCGGTTTCGTACTCCAGGCTGCTGCCGACGTCCAGTGTCACGAGGGACGCTCGCTTCAGCAGCGTGCTCGCATCCGATGGGGTGACGAGGCGCACCGCTTGTCTTGCCTCATCGAGGCCGAGTGGCTCATTTTTTTCCGGGCCGGTCGCCACCGGTCCACCGTCGCGACGCCACGCAGCAAGGCCGCCGCTCAAGACCCGCGCGTCACGAAATCCCATTTGTCGATACCAGTACGCCGCCATCACGGCGCGCGCCGCTTCGTTGCTGATGAAGATGATCCTGGCATTGCGCACAGCGATGAAGTCGTCCGCGCGCTGCACCGCTTGCCCGCCTGGGACGTTTAGCGATCCCGGCAAATGGCCGGTTTGGTGTTCTTCCTCCGAGCGCACATCGATTAGATAGATGACGCCATTGTCCTTCTCCGCGATGATTCTCTTCAACGCCTCGGCGCTTAGTTGAGGTATCCCCTCTTCCGCCGCAAGGCGCAGGCCGAGCGCGGTTGCTTTCACTCTGCTCACGGCGGATATCGAAGGCGATTGTCTGCCCGGCTTCGATTCCAAGTCGAACCCGGCCAGTACCCATCCCATGGTTCCGTTTCTGAGCGCCCGAACGTTTTCCAAGCCGAGCCGGCGCAGCGCCGCCGTGCCGATAATGCTGCGCGTGCGCCCGGCGCAGTTCACCACGACCGTCTTCTCGGGCCTCTGCCGCAACTCTTCCGCCCAGAGAATTACGTCGCCGCCGGGAACATTGACGCCAGCGGGAATACAGAAGCGCGCGTATTCTTCGGGCGTTCTCACATCGAGAATTACCAGGTCGGCGGCAGCCTCCTTTAAACGCTGCAACTCCTCCGGCGTAATCTCTGGAATGCGCCGCTCGTGTTGAACTCTTTCCCCGAAAGCTTTGCTCGGCACGTTGACGCCACTGACGACCGCCCAGCCCTGCTGACGCCATGCGTCCAAGCCGCCGTCGAGAACGGAAACCGAATGGTAACCGCATTCGGTGAGCGTTTGGACCGCCAGCGCCGCTCGCTCCCCGCCTTCATCATAGACGACGATGGTAACGTTCCGATTTGGCACCAACTCGGCGATACGAAATTCGATCTGGCTGCGCGGCAGGGAGGTGCTGTTCAGAAGTTGCCCGACATTGAACTCGCCGCGCTCGCGCACGTCGAAAACCGCATAGAGACCATCGGAAGTCATCAGTCCGGCGAGTTCGCTGGGAGAAACCGTTTTCATGCTACTTTGTCTTTGGGCCGTGAACCGGCCGTTCTTCGTTTCCCACCGCTTGACGATCTACCACCAACTGCTCTAGTGTGGGCAGAAGGAATTTGGCGCAGTCTATACAGATGACTGCGGAGGATGCAATGACGAACCCACGGAGTGGCTTTCATGGCCTTTTTATTCCGCATGTGACCCCCTTCGACGATTCGGGCGCCCTGGACCTCGACAGCCTCGAACGGCTCACCACGCATCAGACATCCATTCACGGTGTGGCCGGGCTGGTTTCCTGCGCGCGCATCGGCGAGGGGCCGGTGCTGGGCTTGGAAGAAAAGCGGCGGGTTTACGAAGTCGCCGGCAAGATCGCCCGCAAGACGGGAAAAGTGCACATCGCGACCATCGCGCCGCAATCCACCGACGAAGCGATCCGCCTGATCCGGGATTTGGAAACTCTGCCGGTGGACGCCGTCATGATCTTTCCGCCGCTGCTTCTGGCCTGGGGCAAGGTCGAGAGCGAGCTTAAGTTTCGCTTCTTCGAGGATATCACCCGAGCTACCCGCATGCCCCTGGTGCTGTTCCAAGTCCCGGTCAAAAGCTACTGGTACGATCCGGCGACGATCTGCCGCATCGCCTCGCTGGATAACGTGGTCGCTTTCAAGGAGGCTTCCTTCGACATCGACCTGTTCACGGAAACGATGAAGCAGTTGGAGCGAGCGAAGGCATCGATGGCAGTGCTCTCCGGCAATGACCGCTTCGTCGCGGAGAGTTATCGGTTGGGCGCCTCGGGCGCGCTCATCGGCGTCGCCAACGTCGCCACGGAAAAATGGGCGGCGATGGACCTCGCCGCTCAGCAAGGCGACTTCGATAAAGCGGCGGCGTTGCAGCAAGAGCTTGAAGCGGTGAAGGAGATCGTCTTTAGCGAGCCGATCGTCGAAGCCGTCGCGCGGATAAAGATCGTCCTAAACTATGAAGGGCTGATCAAAACGGCGACGGTGCGCCGCCCGCAATTGGGCATCTCCGAAGAAGAGCAGAAACGATTGCTCGACAGCTACCGTGCACTGAAACAAACCGAATTTCGCTCCTCTCACAGCGTCGCAATGGCATCATGAAACCGAGCGGTCGGTTATAAGTGGAAATGAAACGTGGCGACTTTTGCCCCGAGTAATATCGTGGAAATGCCTGAGATGACTATGATAGAAAATCCGCAGGCGATGACATCGTCCACGACTGGGGAGAAAACAGAAATGAATTTGTGCAGATCCAAGGATTCGCAGGGGAACTCTAGAACGAGCAAACTTGGGGCATGCTGCGCGGTTTTTCTCTTGCTCGTGGGAGGCCTTTTCCCCCGACCGGCGCCGGCCCAGACACGGGCGGACACTTTGCAAGCAATTGCCAAAATGCGGGGAAGCGAAAGAGAAACAAGAGTCCGTGAGGGGGCGCGAAAAGAGGGAAACCTGATCTGGTATTCAAGCACGACGGCGGAGGATTCTCTCGCCCTAAGCCAAAAATTTCAAGAAGCCTATCCCTTCGTCAAGATCCAGCACCTGCGCTCGCCGAGCGAGAAGATGATTGAGAGAATCCTGCTCGAATCGAAGGCAGGAGCCTTTAAGGCCGATGTGGTTGCCCTGCCGGAAATCGAGCTGGAGATTCTTATCCAGAAAAAGCTCCTGTTGAAGCATGCCGGAGTGGATCAGCAGGTTTTTCCGGCAAACGTCAAAGACCCGCAGGGACATTGGACCGGGATTTATCTCACGGCGTGGGTCACCGCCTACAACACAAAACTGGTTTCCTCTCAGACAGCGCCCAAGCGATATGCGGATCTCCTCGATCCTAAGTGGAAGGGAATGATCGGGATGGACGTCGAGCCCTACTCATGGTTTATCACCTCCCGCCGCTACCTCGAGAGCCGTCAGGGAAGCACCGGCGCGTTGGATTATTTTAAGAAACTGGCCGGCCAGGAAATCCAGTGGCGCAAGGGCCATTCGCTTATTGCGCAGTTGATGGCTGCCGGCGAGTTTCCGATAGCGGCTGAGATGCAAGTGCATACCGTGGAGAGACTAAAAGCCCAGGGCGCACCGGTTGAATGGTCGGCGCTGGATGGAGTGATCCCTATCAACAATGTAGGCGTAGGCATTACGGCTGCGGGAAGCAACACTCATGCGGCGGCGCTGTTTTATGATTTTCTGCTTTCGCGCGCAGGGATGGAAATTATCAGGGAGCGGCGCAGAATTCCGACGCGACCGGATGTGACCGTTCCTTATCTAAAGCCTTACAAGCTTCTTCCTTTTGATTCACAAGTGGTGGCGAGCTTTGACCGTTACATTTCCCTCTTCCGGGACATTTTTAAACCAGGCTTGTAACTCGCGGTACGTCGCTGCATCTCCCCATAAAGAGGCATTAGGCGGGCATCACCATCCGACCGCGATTCCGGCGTGAAGCAAGTGATCAAGAAAGACGTCAGAAATGGTTTGCGTCCCCGTTTTCCCCCCTAATCGAC
>JACPFE010000668.1 GCA_016183145.1 Deltaproteobacteria bacterium
CGTTGCAGGAATAACTTCCCCTTCGATGGCGACTTCGGAATAGGCCGGGATCGGCAGCCTCGTGTGCTCGCCCAAGACGACTTCGTACGGCTCACCGCGCACTCCGCCGGCGTAGTCGTACTCCGACTCTCCCCACGGCACTTCCATCTGGCCGAAGAACCACAGCAGCGGGTCCGGACCGAAGCTGATGGCGACGGGAAACGGTGTTCCTTTGTCGAAATATTTTTGCCGATGAATGTTGCCGTGGTGGCCCGGCGACGTATAGAGCGCCAGCGTATCGCGGTCATGCACCATCACGCGGTAGCAGCCGAGGTTGACCCAGCCTTCGTCCGGATCGCGACTGATGGTAATGTCGAGGGAGCCGATGTAGCGGCCGCCGTCGCCTTCGTGCCAGAACGGCACCGGCAACGAAAGTAAATCGATATCTTTCCCCTCGAAAACATTTTCCATCAGCGGGCCGGACTCAACAACCCGCGGCCGAATCAACTTCGGATTGTCGAGGCGCTTTTTCCAGGCGTCCATGAACTGATCGCGCGTGTAGTCCAGCGGCAGGTGATTGGTCAGGCATTGGCGCTTGAGCGTCGGATGGTGAACCCCGGTCAGAACGCGGCGCCCGGCGGGATAGTCTTTGATCTTATCGAAGAGCACCGCCGGCGGCGGCTCCGAGCGTGCGGCGACTTCCGCCACCGCGCCGATCTCTTGATTCCAATCGGCGCCCTCGACGATTCTCAGCTCGCCGAATGAGTCGACGCCCGCCAGCCATTCGCGCAAATCCCGATAGTGCATGATTTCCTCCGAATCGTAAGCCGCCGCCGATCTTAGAACGGACGCCGCGGCTCTACAACCACTTCTCTATCATGCTTCCCGCATGCGCCGGTTTATTGTATGGTGCCTTGCCATCGTAACCGGGGCGGAAAAGGGGACATTCTGAATTTTGAGGCCAAATCCTCTGCTTCAGACCGACGCGGACTACGCGCGGCTGAGCCTTACGTTTGTGCGCCAGCTGCAACCACAGGATTCGAAGTTTTAAAAAATCCTTTGTCGGGGGTCTGCGCATCCTGGCTAAAGGGTTATTTTATAGAGCTTATGAAGAATAGGAGAAGCTAATGTTTGGATGGCTGGCAAGCCCCGAAGCTTGGATAGCGTTAGGCACATTAACCGCGCTAGAAATTGTCTTGGGTGTCGATAACATAATTTTTATCTCGATTCTGGTAGGTCGTCTTCCCCCGAACCAGCGCGCTTTCGCGAGAAAACTCGGCCTTGGTCTCGCAATGATGGCGCGCCTGGCTTTGTTGTTCTCTATTTCCTGGGTGATGGGATTAACCGAACCGTGGTTTACGGTATTGAATCAGGCGATTTCAGGGCGTGATGTCGTGCTGATTGGGGGCGGCCTGTTTCTTTTGGCCAAAGCGACTCATGAAATTCATAACAGCATGGAAGGGATAGAAGATCGCGGTACAGCGGTTGTTGCCACCAGCTTGGGAATGGTGCTGACGCAGATTGCGATTCTGGATATTGTTTTTTCACTGGATTCGGTGATCACGGCTGTCGGACTGGTCGAGCATGTTTCCATCATGGCGATCGCCATTATCCTCGCGGTCGTGGTTATGTTGATGGCGGCAAAATCCATCGGGGATTTTGTCGATGAGCATCCTACTATCAAGATACTTGCGCTTTCGTTTCTGATCTTAGTGGGTGTCACACTTATGGTTGAAGGTTTCGATGTGCATGTTCCAAAGGGTTATATCTATTTTGCGATGGCATTTTCTGTCGCCGTGGAGATGCTCAATATTCGAATGCGCAGAATTCAGGCGGAGCCGGTCAAACTGCACAAGCAGATACGCGACACAAAAAGGGGATAAGTCCAATTATTGGCCCCGTCGTCTAGCCTCCGATTAAGCCGGCACCGATCTTAGAACGGATGGGCCGGCCGTAGCACTCGCGACGATGACTCTTCCCTGCCGCCGTTGCTTCATTGTATATTGCCTCGCCAATAAGAGGACGGCCGAAACGGCCGCTATCAAGAGAGGGAGGATGAAAATCATGTTGAGTCATTGGCTGCGCTATGTTGCGCCGATCGTCGTCGCCGCGTTGGCATCGTCCTGCGCCGCTACCCTTGAAGCCCCCGTTGTCAACGCGCGCTACGCGCCCGGCACGGGCCCCGCCGATCAACTTCAATTACCTGCCCCGTTCGCGACTCCTTCGGTGCGCAACACCTCGAAGGTCATCGGCTGGCCCAAGGGGAAGACGCCAACGGCGGCGCCGGGCTTCGAGGTGAGCCTGTTCGCCGATAATCTCGACAACCCGCGGCAGGCTTACGTGCTGCCGAACGGAGACATCCTGGTGGTGGAAGCGATCCGCGAGTGGATCGGTCGTCCCGATCGTCCGGAAAAATCAGCGAACCGGATCACCCTGTTCCGCGACGCCAACAAAAACGGCAAATTCGATCTGCGCGAAGTCTTTCTCACCGGGTTGAATATGCCCCACGGCATGGCGCTCGTCGGCGACTGGTTCTACGTCGGCAACACCAACGGTATCGTCCGCTATCCGTACCGCGCCGGACAAACCAAGATCGAAGGCAGGGGCGAAAAAATTCTCGACCTGCCCGCGGACGGCCATTACACACGCAACCTCTTGGCCGAGCCCTCAGGCAAGAAAATTTATATCGCAGTGGGCTCCGCGTCGAACGTGGACGAGGAAAACGGCTGGGAGAAGGACCAGCGGCGCGCCGGCATTTTGGAAATCAACCCCGACGGCAGCGGCATGCGGATTTTCGCCAAGGGCCTGCGCAACCCGGTCGGCATGGATTGGGAGCCGCGGACAAAAGTCCTCTGGACCGTGGTCAACGAGCGCGACCTGCTCGGCGACGATCTGGTGCCGGACTATCTTACCAGCGTCAAAGATGGCGCCTTCTACGGCTGGCCCTACTCTTACTTCGGCCAGATTGAAGACCCGCGCAAAAAAGGCCAGCGGCCCGATCTGGTGGCGAAAGCGATCAAGCCCGATTACGCCCTCGGTTCCCATACCGCTGCGTTGGGTTTGGCGTTTTATCAAGGCAAAACGTTTCCGCAGCGCTATCAGGACGGCGCTTTCATCGGCATGCATGGCTCGTGGAATCACTCGAAAATGGTCGGCTACAAAGTCGCCTTCGTACCCTTCGCCAACGGCAAGCCGGCCGGCCCCCTCGAAAACATCCTGACGGGATTCATCGCCGACGAGAGCAAATTCGAAGCCTACGGCAGGCCGGTCGGCGTGACGGTGGCGCCGGACGGCTCCTTGCTCGTCGCCGACGACAGCGGGAGAAAAGTCTGGCGGGTGAGCGCGAAAAGATGAAGAAGGAAATTAACCGCAAAGAACGCAAAGGTCGCAAAGGTCGGATAGAAAATTCTCAGTAATCTCTTTCTGCTATGCGTTCTTTGCACTACTATAGTTGAAAATTTGCGCGGCTCGCGCAAATTTCCCGGAAGTCGAAAACCCTCGGATTCGGATATTGCTCCCGCCAAGCATGTCCTGAGCCTGGTCGAAGGAGCGCCAAGACGCTAAGCGAAAGGCCCAAGGCCTGTCATCCCGAGCGAATGCGAGGGATCTAGGAAAGATTTCTCTCTTCGTTCGAAATGACAATGCTCTTCCTTTGCGTCTTTGCGAGAGATATTCCGAGACCGACCGGTGCGCGAAGCGCACCCTACGAAAACCTTCGTGTCCGGAACCTGTGGTGAGCCCCGTCGAACCATGCCTTCGTGGTGAATCCGACTTTTCTCATTTTGGTTGCGGCTAGCCGCGCTGGGTTCTATGCGGTTGATCCTCTCCCCACGCGGCGCTAATCCCACACCCGTTCGGGCAAAGGTAAACCGGCAAGATCATCGGCGCTCAGAGGTCCGGCTGACTCGATGGCGAAGCGCTCCAGGATAGCGATCATCTGACGGGTATGCTGGGCCGAATGCCATGTCGAGCGCTCGAATAACTGGTGCATCGGCGGCGTGCCGTAAAAGGTCTTCACCTTTTGCCGGCAGGACTTATCGTCGAGCAGGGACCACCAGTTCTCCAACCGCTCGATCACGCCGTCGCCGTAGCGGATGATCTCCTCCGCCGTCATGCAAGTGCCTGCTGCGGGCGGCAGGTTGGCGTTGTCGGCCCGATATTCAACATCATTGACGGCGGTTTCGAGGAAGGCTTCGCCGATGCGGAAGATATGATGGCTCAGGAGCCGGATCGACCGGTCGCGGTTGTCGATCGCGCGCTCCCGGAGCCGGTCATCCGAAATTTGCCGGATATAACGCTGCGCCGCGCGCAGGACGACAAGCCACTTGGCAATCAGCGCCGGCGGCGGGAGCGGGGTGTGCCCGGTGCCTTGCAAGCCGACGAACTCGGCCACGTCCTCCAGGTTCTGGCAAAAAATATACTGTTCGCCTTTGGCCAGCACCGGCACCGTGCGCGCGCCGAGTGTCAGCAGCCGCGCTTTCGCCGCGGGGTCGTTCAATACGTCGAGCGCTGTAAAACCGATGCCTTTTTTCGAAAGAAACTCTTTCGTTCTCAGGCAACTGCTTCAACCAGGCTGGGTGAACAGAACGAATGTGCCGGCGTCACTTTGCATTTTTGCACCACGTGGAGCCCCACGGCCTTACGGCCGTGGCACCTCTCGACACGCTTCGTAGGGCGGAACCCTCCGAGCCAAGGCTACGGAGGGTACCCACCTCGCATTCATCCACGGGTTTACACCCGTGGCTTTTTGCGAAGGAGGGTAAAACGAATCGCTGAGCTAAGCGCAAACCTATCAACGGCGCGCGACCGTTTCAAGTAAAAATATTTTGCTCGTTCCCGCGTATCGACGCTGCGCGCGTTTAAATCACGCTGCTTAACCTTTCTTGCCTTTCTTTCGCCTAGCTGACTATAATGCGCCTAAGCTAGTCGCGCATGCTGTTTCACTCGGTCGAATTCTTCTTCTTATTCTCCGGCACCTTCATCGGTTTCTGGTTGATACCCCATCATCGCTTGCGGATGCTCTGGCTGCTCGGGGCGAGTTTCGGCTTCTACGGCAGTTGGAATCCCTGGCTCATGTTCGTCGTGGTTTTTTCCGCGGCCTTCGACTTTCTAATCGCGCAGCGGATCGAAGCGTCACCCTCGCCCAAAGCCCGACAGCGCGGTTTCAACGTTCAATTTTTTCGGATTCGATTACCGGCATCCGGCTTTCAGGATCGTGCTTCCGCTCGGCATCTCCTTCTACACGTTTGAGACCATCAGTTACGTCATGGATGTCTATCGCGGACGGCTGCGCGCCGAGCGCAACTTCTTGGATTACGCCCTGTTCATCATGTTTTTTCCCCATCTCATCGCGGGCCCCATTGTCCGCCCCAAATATTTTCTCAGCCAGGTGCCGCGGGCTAAGCGCTTCGACTGGAACCGGCTCGAGCTCGGCGCTCGCTTATTTCTCTTGGGCTTGGTGAAGAAAGCGCTGATCGCGGATCAAATGCCGGCAATCGTCGATCCGGTTTTCGCTTCGCCTTCCGACTTTTCCACAGAGGCCGTCTGGATCGCGGTGTTCTGTTACGCGACGCAAATCTATTGCGATTTCTCGGGTTACTCGGACATGGCCCTGGGAACCGCCCATGCCTTCGGCTTCAAGTTGCCGCAAAACTTCAACCTGCCCTATGCCGCCTGTAACATCACGGAATTTTGGCGCCGCTGGCACATCTCGCTCTCCACCTGGTTGCGGGACTATCTTTATATCCCGCTCGGCGGCAACCGGCATGGCACCGCGGCGACCTACCGCAATCTGATCCTAACCATGTTATTGGGCGGTTTGTGGCACGGGGCGGGGTGGAGTTTTGTATTCTGGGGTTTGTACCATGGGTCGCTTCTCGCAGTGCACCGCGTTTTCGCGTCGCGGTCCCGCCCCATCGAAGGGCCCTTCAAACCGGTAAGGATCGCGTTTACTTTCCTTTGCGTGTGCATCGGCTGGGTCTTGTTTCGGGCTGAGTCGATGACCGATGCCTGGCTCATCTTGCGCCGCATGTTTACGCTGAGCGAGGGACAGACGTTTGAGACAGCCGAGGTGGCGATAGCGCTGGCGGCCTGGACGGCGGTGATTCTCGGTCATCTCGTCTCATCCTATATCGATATGCGATCAGCGCTGCGCTGGTTGCCGGCGCCGGTCATAGCGACGGGGATGGCCGTCGTCTTCTTATTGGTGCAGGTACTCATGCCCCACAGAGGCGGCGCCTTTATTTATTTTCAGTTCTAAACACCGATGATCTATCGACCGAATCCCAAAAGAGGACGCACGACCCTGGTACTCATGGGCGCGCTCATCTTCGCCGCCGAAGTCGCCGCGGGATTTCTGATTGACCGCGCACCGCTGAAGATTCGGTTCCCTCAACTAGCGCAAGTTCTCGAATCGTTGCAGCAACCAGACCCCTCAAGAAAAATCTTATTTTTTGGCAGCTCTCGGTTCGGCAATGCCGTGAGCGCGGAAGCCGTAACCGAGGTGCTCCATGAGGCGAATGTGGCGGACGGCATTACGGTATTTAACGCACAGATCGACTCCGGTGATCCAGTAGCCATGGAGTTCGAAACCGACAAATTGCTGGCCGCGGGCATCCGACCATCGATGGTCGTGATCGAGATCCTTCCCGAGATGCTGTCCCGGCGCGTTCTGTGGTTGCATTATCATTTGGCCCGGCAGTTTCGTTGGCCCGAAGTCTGGAACTCGCTTCCCGACGCGTACCTGGCGGGAAAGCTCTCCCAGGTCATCGCTACGCGGTTCAATTCCGTCTATCTGTTCCGCAGCGAGTTCCAGCGCTGGGCGATGGACGTTTTGAAACTGCGCTTCGAGTCCGCGAATCTCCGAGACGGGAACCCACGCAAGCGCAGACGAACGAACCCCTCGGAACCCGCCGATGTTGAGGTTCTGCAAAGGGGCGAAGTGTTGGGACGAAAAAACGTCCGCGGTTACGAAATCGGTGGGCTCAACGCTCGGGCCCTGGAAAGAATGATCGAGCGATATTCGCAGTTGGGAACCACCATCGTTTTCATCGCTCCACCGGTCTCCAGCCCGTACCGCACCGCCTATGGTTCGCCGGTCGATGCCGCCTACCTCGCTTATATCCACCGGCTCGGCAAGACCTATGGGACTTATTTTTTCGACTACCGGCATCGTTTGGCAGACCACCACTTTTACACACCCTATTACCCGACCAGCGACGGCAAACTTCATTTTAGCCGGCTCCTGGCGCGGGAAGTCATCGTGCCGTTAATTGCCGCAGTTGCCCCCTCACCCTAACCCTCTCCCCCACGAAGACGTGGTGGAGAGGGAATATTTCTTCTCGGCTTCGAGCCGATGAGAATTGAAACCCCTCGCCTTCGAGGCGAGAGTAGTTTAGTTAGGGTTGCGCCGGCATTCTTCCAAGTAGACTGCAAGACAGGCTCAGGCGGTATTTAAAGCGGGGCGCATTTCTGCCGACGCTGCATTGGCCGAATGGCAATGCCGCGAGGCGTGATGAACAGACATCGCGGCTGCGAGCAGGAGTCGCGAAAATTAAGAGTCCGTTATTTGAGAGCCCTGGGCATGAAGCCGATCAGCGTCGCCACTATCGTCATCATGGATAAGATGGCCCAAGCGGTTCCGTAAGGTAAGACAAAGACCACGATAATCACCCCCGCGCAGAGTGTAATGAACGCCGCGATGATCAGCATCAGCCACATCTCCCCGGTCAGCATCCTGCGCAGGCGCAACGTAATCAAAAAATTCCAATTTTGCCGCGCAAAAATCGATTGGCCGTTCGCTTTGTCTCTAATCGCCACCAAGACCATTGCCGCGATCAAGACGACGGCAACCGTCGCATACCCGAAAACAACTTCAGCAATGCTCATAGCGGAAACCCGACATCGCCCCTTAGTTCGACGTTTTGATGGATCACTGACGGTCGCCACTTTTGGCGACGAAATAATTTTAAGCTTTTTGCCCCGGCCATTCCAGAACCCGGTTCGAGGCTCCTCGCCACGCTCCCGCCCGAAGCACTATTCCATTTAACCCCGCCTCTTGAGGCGGGCACAATTAAATGGGGTTTCCAAGGGGGGCGAGCATCCCCTTTGGTCGCGAGCGGGGTTCAAACCCCGCTCGCGAATCCAATTGATTGAATGGCGCGTCTGGGCAAGTTGACGGATAAAAAGAAGCGTGCGGGAGCGGCAACTGTGGTGTCCTCCGGGGCAAGCCCGTGGCACCTTCCACTACGCCCGTCGGGCGGAATCCTGAGCGAGAGCCCCCGGCCAACGCCAGGGCTCGATTCGAAGGGCCGGCATCCGTCCGTTTCACCGATTTTCGCTTTCGATCCCTCATCCAGCATGCACCATATTTTCGCAAATGCTCCTTGACAGTCTTGCACACCGGGAAATATGATCCAAGAGAAGCCAGGCGACTGTCCGAATTCAGAAAGGTGTCGAACATGGAAGCGGTCTCTGAAGTAACCAGCAGCCGAACTTTGGACGAACTGGAAAGTTATTTCGCGAGCTATGGCGATTTGCCGCGCGAAATTATTCTCAAGCACGACCTGCTGCGCGTGGGCCATTGGTTCACGGATGCGGCCCTCGAATTGGCGTCCCAGGCGCTGGTGAAATCCTACCGGCTCTTTTCCTACGATCTGATGCCGATGAAAGACATGAAGCGCAAAGAGCACCGCAAGACTCCCGAGTGGTTCACCATTCGCCGCGGCATGTACGGCCTCAGGCCGGTGAGCATACAGACGACCTTGGACTCCAGCTCGCCCTATGTGATCGACGTGGTGGATGGCCAGCCGAAGTTGTTTCTGAACGGCCAGGAGATTTGCGAGGTCTATTTTCCCAAGCCGATGAAATACTACACGCGGAAATTTCCCGACGGCACCGCCTATCACGAGATCATCGCCTTCGGCTATTTCGTCACGGTGTTTCGCAACTGCCAGTATTGGGGACCGGACGAGGAGTGCCGGTTCTGCGATATCAACATCAATGCGCGCCAGATGAAGGAATCGAAAGACTTTACCTTTAACGCGCCGGTGAAACCGGTTGAATACATGGTCGAGGTGGCCCGCTCCATCGAGCAGGACGCGACCGAAGAAGTCGGCTTCACGCCGCCGATCGATTTTCTCATCACCGGCGGGACGATTCTCAAGACGCTTCACGGCAAAGATGAGCTGGCCTTTTACTCGGAATATGCGTCGGCATTGAAGTGGGGCGGGCGGCGGCGCTTCATCAATCTGCAGACGAATGGCCAGGACAAAGAAACCATGAAGCGGTACCGAGCGGCCGGGGTGGACTGCCACCATTCGAACATGGAGGTGTGGGACAAGCGGCTGTTCGAATGGATCAACCCCGGAAAAAACCGCCGCGTCGGCTGGGACGGTTGGGTGAAAAGCATGATCGACGAGGTGGACGTGTTCGGCGAAGGAAACGTGCGGCCGAACTTCGTCGGGGGTGTCGAGATGGCGAAGCCCTATGGCTTTGAGACTGTAGACGAAGCGGTGAAGTCGACCTCGGACGGCGTCGACTTCATGATGCGCCATGGCATCATCCCGCGCTTCAACCAGTGGCGTCGCGAGCCCGGCTCCTACCTGGGATCGCAATACCAACAGCCGGCGATTCCGTTGGAGTATTACCTGCAAATGATGGGCAACTACTATAACAGTTGGAAGAAATATAACTTGCCGATGCCCCGGCGCGAATGCGTTCACCCCGAGCGGCGCATAGGTTCGGGCCACGGCACCTACGACGACATACTTCTACTTAACGAATTACCTGATTACGAAGCCGCTTGGGATCGGGGATTTAACGAGGGACTGAAGGGGTGCGTGACAAATAAATTGAATTGAACTTGTTCAAAACGTTCAAGCCGTTCAAATAGTTCAAACCGTTGCCGTTCGGTTCCGAGTCCCCTCGCCCGTTTCGGGAGAGGGTTAGGGTGAGGGCGCATTTTGAACGGCTTGAACGTTTTGAACGATTGGAACGCTTAAGAGGTTATTGATGATCGGCAGCGGCACGCTAACGAAACAGATCGCGGGCTATCTGGCGCGCACGGGGTTTGACGCCCTCGATACCGAGGCGCTGCGGGCGACCAAGGAACATATCCTTTACACCCTGGGAACCATTCTCGCCGGCTCCAGCGCACCGGGGATCACGCCGGCGCTCGCCGGCGCCAAGGCGTTGAGCGGCCCCAGCCAAGAGAGCACGGTCCTGGTTACCGGGGAGAAACTGCCCGCGGCCTCCGCCGCGCTGGTCAATGCGACCATGGGCCACAGCCGCGAGCTCGACATCAACGATGACCGCATCGCGTACAAGTCGAGCGTTACGGTCGTCCCGGCGGCGCTCGCCACCGCCGAAAAAGTTGGCAACGTTTCCGGCAGGGATTTCATCGCCGCGGTTTGCCTTGGCGTCGATTTAGGCATCCGCCTGGGGCTCGCAACGAATCCTAAACCGATTCATGCCCGCGCCATCGCGCTGGGACCCTTTGCCGCCACGTCGGCCTGCGGCAAGATACTTGGCTTGGATGAAATGGGAATGCACAGCGCGCTTGGCATCGCCTTTTGCCGCTCCACCGTCGCGGGCAACAGCACGGCGGCGCCGTCGCTGAGCAAGCGACTGGGCGTCGGCTTCGCGTCGCAGAGCGGCGTCGTCTCGGCGCTGCTCGCCTCGGCGGGCTTCCCTGCGGCGGGCGAAGTCTTCCAGGGCGCGGCCGGATTCTTCCAAACTTTTTACCGGCAGGAGGGCGATTCCGACGCGCTGGCTGACCAACTCGGCCGCCGTTTCGAGATCGTCCTGGTGGGGCCGAAGCCCTTCCCTTCTTGTCGCTACACTCACTGCGCGGTTACCGGAGTTTTGGAGCTCCTGCGCAAGCATGCGGTCAAGGCCAGCGACATCCAAGAGGTGCGCGTGCAGATCGGCGAGCGCGACATGCGCTCGGTGGGAGGATGGAGCGAAGAGGAGAAAAAGAAAAAGCGCCGCCCCGAGGGCGTCGTCGACGCGCAATTTAGCATTCCATACACCGTCGCCGCGACCTTGCTCAGCGGGGGGCTGTCGTTGGAAGATTTCACCGACGCGAGGTTAAGAAGCGAGGAAGTTCTTAACTTGGCCGCGCGGGTGAAACCGATCCTCAACCCGGAGCTCGACCGGGGACCGATGGACGTGAAGCCGCAAGTAGTGGAAATCTACACGCGGGATGGAAAAGTTCTTAGCGAGCGAGTTGTCTATCCCAAGGGGAATCCAAACAACCCGGTAACGTTCGCTGAACTGGTCGCGGCCTTTCGCGGCATGGCGAGCTACGCGGCCAAACCGCTCAGCGCCGACAAGATCGACGACGCTGTGTCGCTTGCCCTGCGGTTGGAAGAAATTGACAATGTCGCGGTGCTAGCAAAGTTGTTGACCGCGTAGGCAATGTCGACAAAATCGGTCGGCCAGCGATCTTTATTTCTTCACCCTCTCCCTCTGGGAGAGGGCAAGGGTGAGGGCAACAGGTGCAGCGTAACGCATGCCCTCACCTCAAGCTTCTCCCAGAGGGAGAGGAAGTAAGAGCGGACGATGTCCATCATGAAATACAACGTATCAGCGGGCGTTTTTTTGTTCACAGCTTTATTAGTGTCTGCGTTTGCGAAA
>JACPFE010000646.1 GCA_016183145.1 Deltaproteobacteria bacterium
CACGAAGGTCACGAAGCATTCGGAGATAGGTTATCGAAGACATGATGTGCTGCGTATTCGAACGGGCAACCACAGGGGGTTGCCCCTACAAAATTGACGGCGGAATTCTTTGCGCTTTCTACGTTTAATTTTTTTCCTTCGTGCTCTTCGTGCCTTCGTGGTGAAAACTATCTTTTCATCTTTGGTTGCGGCTCTGCTGCGCTGTGTCCTTCGTGGTGAATGCTCTTTCACACTAACCCCGGAAGAACCATATCAAGCGACTCCTTTACCGAGCTCCGTGGTGCAGGGGCATTGATCGGGGAAGCGCTCGCACTCGAGCTCCCGCGACGGCGCTATTTTCATCTTACCGCCATCCTCTTTTATCTGCACTCTCATCCGTTGCGTGACCAGCAGCCAGACGGCGACGGTGGCCAGGGTGACCCAGCCGATCCAATTTGTATCGAGCGGCATGGCAAGCACGCCGTCGGGCGCCGTTTGTTTGAGCCACAAAAGAATAGCGATGGCGCCGATCGCTTCGGCGATTCTGGCCGCGACGCCGTCGACGACGATCTTGACCGTGGAACGTTCCGTCGGGTCGACGGGGATGAACGCCTGCTCCCAGATGGAGCGGTGCACGGAGGAGCGCAGCCCGCCCTCCGTCACTCTTAAAACAGCGCGGCTGAGAGCGGTGGCGGCGGCGGTTACGAAAGTAGCGCCACCGATCAGCGCAATCGGCAGCACCATCAACCCACCGCGCACCCCGACCTTGTCCTGGATCTTGGGCGTCGCGAAAAGTTGCAGCAGCAGCGAGCTAAAATTGAGCAGAATATAAAAATTGGCGAAAAAGCTCGCGTTGCCCTGCGATCCCATATTGGCGCCGGCCGCGGCCGCGTAGAACTGGAAATCTATCAGCAGGCCGACGAGCGCTCCAGTCATCGAAATCAACAAGAGAGTCAGCGAGTAGTTATTCGACAAAGGGGTCAAAAATCCGGCCTGCTTTTTTTCATTTTTCCGGGAAACGGCGTTTGTAGGAAAGCGGCCATGTATGTGCGCGATGAGGACAACCACGGCGAGGATCATGACCGCCCCGAGAAAGATCAGCCACTTCGCATCGACAAGGGAAGCGAGCCCTTTGGCAATCAAGCCGCCTACCATGCCGCCGGTAAGAGTACCCGCGCCCATTTTGCTGAAGGCGCGAGCAGCCGCGCTTCTTTCGGTTTTCTCGAAAATATCCGAGGCGAGGAGCCAGAGGCTCGCAAAGAGCAATCCGAAAATGGCCGGAATGAACATGAACATCGCCAGCAGCAGCGTGTTGTCTCCCGGCTGCAAAATCGGCGCGGCGGCCGCCATGACGCTCGCCGCGAGCAGGAAAATTCCGATGCGCGCGGGCCGGGCGCCCCAGGATTTCATCGCCTTGACGAAGAGCAGGGCGAGAGGCAGCGCGGCGGTGGCGATATTGATGTAGACGAGCGGTAGCCGCAGCAGCCCGCCGCTCCCTTGAAAGAAAAGCGCGTCGCGCCCGGTCTTGGCGATAATAAAAGCCGCAGTCGTGAGTCCAAGGGCGAGTGCCGGCAGTAAGATTTGCCGACGGTCCGGGTTCATGTCAACCATATGGCGCGAAGGTCTTTGTGACGGATCCAGTGTGGTGTCTCAGAAATTCGTTACCTATTTGTTCCGTCATTCCGGCCAAGCTGGCGATAGCTGGCGCGAGCCGGAATCCAGGACTTCGAAGGACCACTGGATTCCCGCCTGCGCGGGAATGACGATGGAGGTATTCCGACTTTTTCACCGAATTTTGGAGACAGGACACTAGCTCGCCATCGTATCGAAGATCGCGCCGCCGATGGTCGGAAAGACATAGTGCATGGCGCCGACCGCGGATTTTTTCAACCCGCCCTTGATGGCCACCGCGGCGATCTGCACGATGTCCTCCGCATGGGCGCCGATCACATGCGCGCCCAAAATCCTCTCCGTTCCTTCTTCATAGACGATCTTGACCATGCCTTCGGTTTCAGCGCGCACGCCGGCGGCGGGGTTGCTGTCGTAAGAAAGCTTGCTGACTTTGGCTTTGAGCCCGCGGTTCAGCGCTTCCTTCTCGGTGAGGCCGACCTGGCCGATGGCCGGAATGGTGAAAATCGCGCTGGGGAAAACGCTAAAGTCGATTCTTTGCTCGTTGCCCTTGAGCGCGTTGTTGGCGGCGATTGGTCCTTCATACCACGCCACGGGCGAGTGCTGGTGCTTGCCCGCCGCGTCGCCCACGGCGTAGACATGCGGCGCGCTCACCGACTGTAAATATTCATTCACGTTGACTGCGCCGCGGTCTAGCTCGATGCCGCCGGCCCGCGGATTCAATGGTTCGACATTAGACGGGCGTCCCGTGGCGAGAAGAACTTCGTCGGCAGCAAACTTTTCCACGCCGCCTCCGATTTCAGCCTCGATTGTTTTGTCCTGGGCGATTCGATTAACTTTGACGTTGGTTTTGATCGTCATCCCCGCCTGTTTCGCCGCCGCCAGCAGAATCTCGCGTATCTCATCGTCCAGCGCCGGGGCGATCTGGGGTCCGGATTGCAAGACCGTCACTTTCGTCTCCGCCCACGCCAGGGCGAAACCGAATTCGAGTCCGATGAACCCGCCGCCGACGACCACCAGTTCCCTCGGCTGTCTTTTTAGATGAAGCAATTCATCGCTGGTGATTCCCAGTTCGACTCCGGGAATCGCCGGGCGCGCAGGTTTCGAGCCTGTAGCGATAACGAATTTATCGGCGGAAAAGTTCCTGCCGCCGACGGCGATTGCGTGCGGGCTAGCGAACGTTCCCCTGCCGCGCAGCACCGGAATTCCCAATTTGGTGGGCGCCGCGTTTTTGCCCGTCGACCAGCGCGCGACGATATCGTCTTTGCGCGCGATCACCGCCGGCCAATCGAGACTGAGATTCTCCGCGCCCTTGATGCCCATTTCCTTGCCGCGACGCGCCCGCGTCAGAAGCTCGATGGTGCTCACCAGCACCTTCTTGGGAATTCAGCCGCTCTTAAGGCAAGTTCCGGCGAAGTTGTCTTCTTCGACGATGGCGATTTTGGCGCCGAGCTTATGTGCCGCCTTGGCCGCGTTCATTCCTGCCGTGCCGCCGCCGATGACGATCAAATCGTAGTCCATGGTTTCTCCTCACAGGAAAGAAGTCAGAAGCCTGAGGTCAGAAGCCAGAAGTCTGATTCCTGAGGCCTGAATTCTGACCTCTGTATCACAAACAACTCACTCCCCGTACTGCTGTATCAGCTTTGCCACCAGGGCGGTCCAACCGGTCTGGTGGCTGGCGCCGATGCCGGCGCCGTTGTCGCCGTGGAAATATTCGTGAAAGGGAATCACGTCGCGCCAGTGGGGATCGGTCTGGAATTTTTCCGTGCCCCCGAAGACCGGGCGACGCCCGGCCTCGTCGCGCATGAAAATCCGCGTGAGCCGCTGCGAGATTTCGCCGGCTACTTGCCAGAGCGTCATCATCTTGCCCGAACCAGTCGGGCACTCCACCTTGAAGCCGTCTCCCAGATAAAAGTGGAACTTCTGTAGCGACTCGATGAGCAGGAAGTTCAGCGGAAACCAGATCGGCCCGCGCCAGTTCGAGTTGCCACCGAAGAGGCCGGTGCTGGATTCCGCTGGCTCGTAGTCGACGCGATGCTCGTGACCGTTGACTTGAAGCGTATACGGGTGATCGTGATGAAACCGGGAGACGGCGCGGATGCCGTACGGCGAAAGGAACTCGCGCTCGTCCAGCATGAACTTAAGAATGCTGCGGAGCTGATCCTGAGTCGCGATGGAAAGCAAGCGGCGCTCGCCCATACCGGGCGTGCGCATGCAAGCGACGTTTCCGATGAGGTCGGGCCGGTTCTCCAGAAACCAGTGCACGCGCCGCTTGAAGCCGGGCAACTGGTCCAGCAGCTCAGAACCGAGCGTTTCCACGGCGAACAGCGGAATCAACCCCACCATGGACCGGATCTTCATAGGATAATGCGTGCCGTCCGGCAACCGCAGGACGTCGTAGAAAAAACCATCTTCTTCGTTCCACAGTCCCATGCTGTCGTGGCCGCGATGGCTCATGGCATGCGCGATATAGATGAAGTGCTCCCAGAACTTGCTGGCCACGTCTTCGTAGGCCGGGTCTTCCGAAGCCAACTCCAGCGCGATCGCCAGCAGGTTCAGCGTGTACATGGCCATCCAGCTTGTGCCGTCAGACTGTTCGATGTGACCGCCGGTCGGAAGCGGCGCGCTGCGATCGAATACGCCGATGTTGTCCAGTCCCAGAAACCCTCCCTCGAAGAGGTTATTCCCTTCGGCGTCCTTGCGGTTGACCCACCAGGTGAAATTTAGCAACAGCTTGTGGAAGACGCGCTCCAGGAATGCACGGTCGCCTTTGCCGCGACGCTTCTTCTCGACTTTGTAGACGCGCCACGCGGCCCAGGCGTGCACCGGTGGATTCACGTCACCGACCGCCCACTCGTATGCGGGAATCTGTCCGTTGGGGTGCATGTACCACTCGCGCGTCATCAGCACGAGTTGCTCCTTGGCGAATTCAGAATCGACCAGCGCGAGCGGGATGCAGTGGAACGCCAAGTCCCAGGCTGCATACCATGGGTACTCCCACTTGTCGGGCATCGAGATGACATCGGCGTTATACAGATGCGTCCACTCATGATTGCGCCCGTTGCGGCGCTCCGCCGGTGGCTGTGGTCCGGCGGGGTCGCCTTTGAGCCAGCGGTTCACGTCATAGTAAAAATATTGTTTGCTCCAGAGCAGTCCGCCGAGCGCCTGGCGCATGACGTTTTGCCGGTCCGGCGCGATGGCGTTGGGAATGACGGTTCCGTAGAAATCGTCCGCTTCGCTCTTGCGCGTGGTGAAGACGCGGTCGAATTCACCGTCGAGCGCCTTGCCGCTGGCGGGCGCCGCGTCGCTGAGGCGCAGCCGCACGGTCATCGATTGGCCCGGCGCCACGGTCGCGTGATAGTGGGCCGACGCCTTCGTTCCCGCTTCCGTCGCGTGCACGGCGTCTTTTGCGCCATGAATGATGTAGTCGTTGATCCCGTCCTTGACCGCGGAGGAGCCGTTCTCGGCGCCGAACAGCTTTTGCGCGTTGGTTTCGTTTTCGGTGAAGAGAAGTTCCGGCTTGCCCTCGCAGTAGAGCCAGCGATCGCCGTAATAGTGGTGATGGACTTTGAGCGCGGCGATCTCCGCGGTTTCATCGCGGCTGACGCGGGGCTTGCGCGGATCGAGTCCCCAGGACCAGGTATTGCGAAACCACAGCGTTGGCAAGAGATGCAACTCGGCGGCCTCGGGGCCGCGATTGATCGCCTCGATGCGAACCAGAATATCGTCGGCTCCCGCCTTGGCGTATTCGATGAACACGTCGAAGTAGCGGTCGCCGTCGAAGGCTCCGGTATCGATCAGCTCGAACTCGTGATCGCGTTTGCCGCGCCGGCGATTCTCTTCGACCAGCCGGCCGTAGGGAAACTCGGCCTGCGGGTACTTGTA
>JACPFE010000647.1 GCA_016183145.1 Deltaproteobacteria bacterium
CCAGTGACGGAGTTTCTCGCACATGTCGCGCCGAGCCGGTGCGCGGCATCGGCGTGAGGTGAATCATGAAAGGCAATCTGACGGTTGCTTTCTTCGATGCCCAGTTCGAGCGTCAGGCGCGCGAAGCAGAGTTCGCGCTCAATCCCTTCGAAAAACTTGCGTTGCCATTTCTCCATGGCAAGGTCCTGGACATGGGTTGCGGCCTCGGCAATCTGAGCATTGAGGCTGCCAAGTGTGGCTGCTCCGTCATAGCGCTCGACGCCAGTCCAAACGCGATCACGCGCATCAGGCAAGCAGCCTTGGCCGAAGCCCTGCCCATCACTGCGGCGGAAGTCGACTTTGAGTCCTACGCCGTCACCGACCCTTCGACCCAAGCCCCGGCCTTGGCCGGGGGCTCTCGCTCAGGATTTCGCCCCACGGGCGTAGTGGAAGGTGCCACGGGCTTGCCCGTGGGGCTCCACATGTTCGACGCCGTGGTTGCCATCGGCTTGTTCATGTTCTTTCCAAAGAAGCGCGCTCTTGAACTGTTAGCGAATGCCCAGGCCCATGTCCACCCGGGTGGCATAGCCATCGTGAACGTCCTGGTTGAAGGTACGACCTTTCTCGATATGTTCGCCCCTGGACACTATTATCTTTTTTCCGAGAACGAATTGCGGGAACGCTTCAGTGGCTGGGAAGTGCTGGAATTTCGCCGCGACAGCTTCCCGGCCCCAGGCCAGACCGTCAAGGAGTTTGCCACCGTCATTGCTCGCAAGCCACAGAGGGGTTCGTGAGAATAGGGTCCTTATAATCCCCCAGTTCATCCTCCGCCATCTGGAAACAAGCTGGTAGAATTCACTCTTTGAAGCCTCTCAGCACTGCGTCGTGGAGAAGCTTAAGAGGGATTTTCTTTGCCGCCGCGACCCGCTTCAAGTCGTCGTATTCGGGCGTGGCTCGGCGCGAGCCGTCCGGCTCTTCGATGACCTTGACTCGGATGGTTCCGTATTTTGTCTTCACGCTGGCTGAAGAACGCTTGAGAATGATGCGACCGACGGGATAGTAGCGCACGCCGATGGTTGAAGTTTCGCTCAGAAGAATTCTCGCCAGCGCGTCCCGGCCACTTGGTTCCACAATTGCGCGGAGCAAAGTTCCTGGACGATTTTTCTTCATTTGAATGGGCGCGAGAAAAACGTCGCGGGCGCCGGCCGCGAAAAGCCGGTCCATGACATGATCGTAAAACTGCGGGTTCATGTCGTCGATGTTAGTTTCTAGCACCAACATTTCTTCGTTGCGCCAGCCGGCGTTGTCCTCGCCGAGAACTAGCCGAAACAAGTTGGGCCTATCCGGCCATTCTTTCTGTCCGGCGCCGTAGCCGATTTTCTCGATGGTCATGCTCGGCTCTGCGCCGAAGCTCTTTCCGAGCGTGGCGATGATCGCCGCGCCGGTCGGCGTGACGGTTTCACCTTCCAGTTGGGTCCATTCCACGGGGATATCCTTGAGCAGCTCCAGCGTAGCGGGTCCCGGAACCGGCAAGGCGCCGTGTGCGCTGCGGGCAACTCCACGTCCGAGCGGAACCCGGGAAAAGTTAAATCCGCGAATCTTTAGATGCTGGCAGCCGAAGGCCGCGGCCATGATGTCGACGATGGAATCCGTCGCGCCGACTTCATGAAAATGAACTCGGTCCACCGCAATGCCGTGGACCTTCGCTTCGGCTTCGGCCAGGCGGCGAAAAATCTCGATGCCGGTCTCTTTGACCGCCGCAGAGAGCCGGCTGCGCTGGAGAATTTGGCGAATCTCTCTCCAAGCCCGCGGCGGCTCTTGCTTTGGGCAGACGACGTGGAATTGTCGGGCGCGGATTGATTGGACGGTTTTTCTTGAGACTTTGAGGTCGAACTTGAGGGTCGGGATTTTCTTGAGCTCCGCCTTGAGCGTTGCGAGAGGCAAGCCGAGATCGAGCAAGGCCGCGACGAACATGTCGCCGCTCACGCCGCCGATCAGGTCGCCGTAGGCTATCCTCATCCTCCCAGCCCGCCTTGAGAATGGAGGATCGAGGATGGAGGATCGAAGATCGCTATTCTCAATCCTCTATCGTCGATCCTCGACACTTTCACCATTCCCGATGCACTTCCCTGCCGCTGGTCTCGACGCGGATGATCTCCGATTTGAACGGTTTCCCCGCCAAGCAATCTGCAAGCCAGTTGATCATGCGCGGGCGCGAACTCGGATTGCGGATCGAATGGCGCTCTCCTTCGTAGACGACCAGCAGCTTGGGAGCGGGAATCTCGCTCATCAGCTCGTAGACGAACTTCATGTCGCAGTGCTCGTCGTCTTCGCCGGCGACGACCATGTAGGGGCAGGTGATCTTCGAGGTGACGCCTTTCAGCGTGAGCGTCTTGGCGAATTCGTCGAAGGCGGCTTCGTCGTCGTAGCCGGCCATGTACATGTAATTGAGCTTGAAGGTCGGCGAGGACATGTTGAAGATCGCGACCTGGCCCGGCTCCATGCAGACGGCGCTCACGGCGCAGGCTTTGAAGCGCGGCTCGGCGGCGACCACCCGCGGCGCCCAGTAGGAACCCATGCTCGAACCCATGACCGCAAGACGATTGGCGTCGATCTCGGCGCGTTTGACGAGATAGTCGCAAACCAGTTTGCCGACGTCGGCGTAGTTCGCTGCCGTGCAGGTGATTCCTCGCTCGCGGGTTTCGCCCTGGCCCGGCCCGTCGACGGAGAGCACCGCGATGCCCCGGTCGAGCAGCGGATCGTTGTTCATCGGGTTGTCTTCTTTGACGCCGTCCATGCCGGGAATGTACATGACGCAGGGAACCTTCTCGCCGGCTCTGGTGCCGGGAGGCAGATGCAACAGCGCCTGCACGAGCTTCCCCTGGTAGGGCAGTTC
>JACPFE010000648.1 GCA_016183145.1 Deltaproteobacteria bacterium
AAGCGAAAAACCCACCCGATATTTACTTCGATACGAACGTGTGGATCGGAATGAATGCTGAGGATGTGAAAATTCTTGAAGAGCTAGAGCGTAACCGAGGCTTCCGCTATCATTATTCGATCACCAACTATTGTGAACTTCTATCCCACTTCGAAGATCCTCCCTTACCAGATTGCCGGGACCCATTCTCGAAATATCAGCACTGTTTACGCAGAATTGTCCAGCTTTGCTATGGGGAGGTATTGCCATCGCCGGAGATGGAGTTTCTAAATATGGTTGGCTTAGAAAAATATCTAAACCCGGCCTGGGTTCCCAACGTTCGCCAGATAGCACTCGCTGTCGAACTAGTGGCGAATGCGGGCAGCCTTTCAGAGTTAACGGGCGAAGGAAATGATCAGGCAGGAGGTACGCTGGTTAACCCCGGTCATTATCGCAAGCTCAGGGATACGGACGGAGAGTCCTTCGTAAAGATTATGGACCTATTGAAGGGAATCGCAGCCCCAATAACGGGAGCCGATAGCGCCAAATTAGACAAGCTTTTTGTATGGTTCATGAACGTTGCGCGATTCTTCTTACTCGTGCGTCCAAGTAATGGACAAACGACCTACGATCTACTTCAACCGGAAGAAAAAGAGCGGTTCGCTAAGGCGTTTTGCGACGGAGCGGGCAAACTATTCCACATACATTGTGTGCAAATTGCCAAGACAACAATTAATAATAAAAGGGATCTTCTTCCTATCGAGTGGGTAAACAAGAGGTAAAAAGTGGTCTAGCTACGAGTGAGAATTGGCTGTTTTACTGCCCAAAAAATCTGTCATGATTTGAGGATGCGAAAACATTGACGTTTGTTAGGACATGTATCGCTTCCCGGCTACTCGCCCTGAACAATCAGATTCATGGGATTCAAAGACGAAGCTAAGGCCTACATGATGAGGCGTACTTGCGTCTGAATATCCTCACTTGCACACGGCTGCCGATCTAAAATCATGCTAAATTTACCCACTCGCGAAGGAGAAGACCCAATTTAAAATCCATCAAAATTGCAAATTTGGCCTCAATGAAATCAAGTGCTTGCAACTGCTGATTTTCGCGAAAAGGGATTTTTTCTCACGACCACAGAGGTCGCGGAGAATGGGAAATAGAAAGAAACCTCTGTGAACTCTGCGTCTCTGCGGTGAATTGTATTTCAAAGTCATCCCGAAAGAGCCGGCAATTTAGCCGTAGCGGAAGAATGGGCCGGTTGCAAATGATTTGGCCGGCGGTTTGGTTCCCACGGCACAATGAAAGGGCCGTGCGATAAAAAGAAAGTCGCGCGCGCCGGGAGACTCCGCGGCGGCGCGCCACTGAACCGCCTCCTCGGGGCTCAGCGCGGCAAGAATGCCGGCTTCCATTCTTTTTCCGTGAGGCTCGCTTAGCTTGAACGGCGCCAGTTGCGGAAACATCTTGAGCGATACCAGCCCGGCGTCGCGAAAGCGGCGGTAAAGGCTTCCGTCGGCGCAGCCTTTGTCGGCGACGTTACCGCGCGGCAGCTCGGCTTTGGCTTTGAGCGTCGCTTCGAGCGGAACACTGGTCCAGGAATTCATATCTTCGGCGCGCACGATCACGCCGACGCGCCCGCCCGGTTTGGTCACGCGAATCATCTGGGCGAGCATGCGGTCGGCGTCGACTTCCTCCATGACGGTGGTTGCTAGACAGGTCTCGAAGGCGTTGTCTTCGAAGGGCAACGCCTCGGCGCTCGCTTCATGAAATTCTAGCGCATTCTGGTAGCCGGTCTTCTGCGCTAGCGCAACGGCTTCCCTAAGAAAGTAGCGGTTGATGTCCACCGCGACGATGGGGCACTCGCCGCGCATCGACTGGGCCATGAGACGCGTGAATACGCCGGAGCCGCAGCCTACTTCAAGCACGCGCTCTCCCGGCTTGAGCTCGACCTCGGCGAGGAAACGCTCCAGCACGCGGCGGTGGCCCTGCGAGCGGCCGCGCGCTTCCAGTTGCCGCACTCCGCCGAGCTCCGGCCCGCCGAGCACGATGGTGCAATATCTTTCGCTCAAGCGCGCAAGCAGCGGCTCCCATTGCGAAGGGGACAAGACCAGCGGCAGCAGCACCAGCGGCGGTCCTGAGCCTAGAATCCGATAGCGAATGCCGGCGACTTCGCCTTCGCCGGACGCGAGGGATGCAGTCCGCAGCGCCGCCTGAAGGTCCATACGCGCTAGAAAATCCAACATCGCCTCGCCGATGTACTCCGTGCAATCGGCGATCACGTCCGCCCAGAGGATATCCGGATAATCCTCCAAACAATGAGTCTCGGCGAGAGGCAGCATGGCGAGGGACTGGCGCACATATTGGGCGTTGGGACCCTTGCCGCCGTAAAAACAAAGGAGCCGCGTGGCGAGCGGACGAAGCGTCTCCACGTTGAGCGTGCGCGGCGGCAGCACCAGCGTGAGCGAGGCGACGATGTCGCGATGGACGCGCACGAGGGCGTCGAACTCCAAGAACTCGCGCGCGGCAAAGTGCGCTTGCTCAAGCCCCAGATGGCGCAGGAGCCGATAAACTCGCTCTTCGACGGGAATCTCGACGTCTGTCCCCATGAGATGTTCCATGTTATAGGCGCTAGCAAGTTGATGAAAAACTCGGTTGCAGGCTGCTCAAAAAGATCTCAGAGGCGAGGCGCGCGAAAAATCGACGAGCGGAGGCGTACTTAGCG
>JACPFE010000649.1 GCA_016183145.1 Deltaproteobacteria bacterium
AGGCGGCACCGACCAGCCGGCATCGGATTGGCCGGTGCGCACCGCCGTATAAACTTCCGGTATGCCGCCGAGGGACACCGGCTCGGCGGGTTTCAGCCCTTTGGCCTTGATCATGTCGGCGATGGCGAGCACCGCCATGTGGGTGGAGGAGCCGGGACGACTGTAGGCCACTTTCTTGCCGGCGAGGTCGTCGATGCGGCGCATCGGCGTGCTGGCCTGCACGTACCAGAAGGCGTCCGCGCCGGTGATCTCGGCGGCGGCGATCTTGATCGGCGCCTTTTTCATGAAGGCGCCGATAACCGCAAAGACGCCCGTGGAGAGCCCGATCTGCGCGTCGCCGGACACCACTGCCTGGACGTTTTCACCGCCGCCCCGGGTGAACACCGCGTCGACGTCGACATTGTTTTCCCGGTAAAAGCCTTTCTCCTGGGCAACGTAAACCGGCACCGCGACCGTAAAAAGCACCCGGTGGGGAATCACGAGGATGAGCTTGGTACGCGCCGCGGCCGCCCAGGCGGCTGACGTTCCGTTTAAGCACGCCAATATAAGCGCCAGGGCGAGCAACTTGCGCCGCCTGAGGTTCAATGACCGTTTCTTCATAAATGATCCTCCTATCGAGGCGCTGAAAAACTCCATCGGAGTCCTTCGACCGTGCTCAGGACGAACGGAGGGGGTTGGATATCATCGGGGATTTTCCGTTCATGCCGAGGTTCTCGAAGCATTCCGAACCTTTCTTCAGCAACCTGCTAATGTCCTTGTTCAGTTTGCCGAAAACTTCTTATCGATTCCTCTCTGAGGGCGCTCCAGACCTGGCCCACCAGCCTGCCGAAGCGATCCGAGGCGATGATGGAGGAGTCGCGCGGATGGGGCAAGTCGATCTCGACCATGGTCTTGATCTTTCCGGGGCGCGCGGTCATGACCAGGACGCGGTCGGAGAGCTGCACCGACTCGTTGATGTTGTGCGTTACGAAGATAATCGTCTGGTTTAAAGCGTCGCGGATTTTGAGCAACTCCTCGCCGAGGATGATGCGGGTCTGCTCGTCGAGCGCGCCGAAGGGCTCGTCCATCAGCAGAATCTTCGGTTCCAGAATTAGCGCGCGAGCGATGGCGACGCGCTGGCGCATGCCGCCGGAAAGCTCGGAAGGATAGCGCTTCTCGAATTCGGATAGACCGACGAGACGAATCATTTCGACCGCCTTTTGCCGCCGCTCCGCGTGGCCGACGCCGTGCATCTCCAGTCCGAATTCGACGTTGCCCAGAGTCGTGCGCCAGGGAAAGGTGGACTCTTCCTGAAACACCATGGCGATGGATCGGTGCGGCCCTTTGACCGTTTCGCCGGCCACCGTCAGCTCCCCGCCGGTGGCCGGAATCAACCCGCCGATGATTCTGAGCAGGGTCGATTTGCCGCAGCCCGAAGGACCGATGATGGAAAAAAATTCGCCGGCGCGAACGTCGATGGAGATATTCTCGACTGCCGGCACGGAAGCGAGGCCATCGTCAGTGCCGCCAAAAACTTTACTAATGTTGCGAAGATTCAGCATCGGCGGTCTTTGGGGCTGCTTTTCTCCTTACGCCTCACTCCTAACTCTTTACTCCTCACTCCTCACAGGGGTGTGGTGGTTGGGGGCGGTTTACGATGCCGCGTCGCCTGCTCGTAGGCGTAGGCGCATTTGATAATGTTGCCGTCGTCGTAAGGCCGTCCCAAGAAGGTAATGCCAGCCGGTAGGTTGTCCCGGGTAAATCCCGCCGGCACCACGATGGACGGAACGTAGACCAGATAGGTGTTGATATGGGGCGCCCCCTTCTGATCGACGAAGGGCGGGTTGACGCCGTCCTTGATGAGCGTCGGCTGGTGCTCGACGGTCTTGTGTACGATGGCGTCGAGCTTGTTATCCGCCATGACCTATTCATAGTGCGCGTTGCTGTCCGGCGCTCTTTTCCAGCGCTCCTGAGAGCGGCGAACCACTTTGGCGAAATCCGGCGACGCCGCGGCTTCCGCACGGGATTGAAACGGCGGGTTCGAGCTCCTGCTAAAATAGCGCTTGAACGACTCCTCTTCGTCGGTGAAGCTGCCGGCACGCTTGGCAAGCAGCGCTTTCAAATCGGCAATGATGATCGGATCGACGAGAACGGCGCCGGCGGCCTTGAGCTCGCCGATCGCCTTGTTGAAGACCTCGTCGATTTTCTTGAAGTCGTCCGAATCGGGCTCGGACCCGAGTCCCATGGGCTCGCGCAGGATGCCGAGACGCGCGCCTTTGAGTCCGTTCTTATCGAGAAACCTGGTATAGCTTTCCGGCGCGTGGCCGACGCCCCTGGCGGTGACGGGGTCCTCGGGATCGTAGCCGACCATGACGTCCAACAGTTTCGCCAAATCGGTAACGGTGCGCGCCATCGGGCCGAGGGAGCCGTTGATCGACGGCCAGCCGGCATAGACGCCGCCACGACTTACCAGTCCGGCCGTGGGTCGCATGCCGGCGATAGAGTTCCAGGTGGAGGGCCGCCGAATGGAAGCCAAGCCCTCTTGGCCGACGGCGACGGTTGAGAAATTCGCCGCCACGCAGGCCGCGGAGCCGCCGGAGGAACCGCCGACGGTTCGTTCCAAGTCGTAGGGGTTGCGCGTCGAGCCGAACAGCGAGCCGTGGGTGTCGCCGCCGCCGAGCTCGCCAAGGGTTGTTTTTCCGAGGATGATCGCGCCGGCTTTTTTCAGATTCGCCACCACGTGGCAGTCCCGCTCCGGATGGTAATTCTTGAACAGTACGGAGCCCAAGGTCGTCGGCATGCCCGCGGCGTCGGCTTGATCCTTGACGACGACCGGGATTCCGTGAAGCGGGCCGACGAAACCGGAGGTCTTGAAAGCCGCATCCAGACGGTCGGCTTCTTTGAGGGCTTGGGAGTTGAGTGTGATGATCGCGTTGATGGCCGGGCCTTTTTTGTCGTATGCCTCGATGCGATCGAGATACATTTGCACAAGCTGGCGGCAGGTGAGCTGGCCGGATTTATAGGCCGCGTGGATTTCGTCGATGGTCGTCTCGAGAATGTTGAAAGCCATGGTTCCGCCTCCTTTGACTCACACCGCCTCAATACTTCAGCGACGGCTAAATGTCCAGTTTTCATTTTAGTGCTTAACGAACGAATCCATTGGCTAGGATTTTTCGTCCTCGACAGCCATATATTGCTTCTCGATCTTTTGCCAATCGTCGAGGCCGACAACCTTGTCGCGCTCTTTGAATGTCGTAAGCATCGCATCCATCGCTTCAGTGGTGCCTTCGCGCTTGAGCAGGCCGAGCACTTGCCGCATCGCGTGAATCCCCGCTCTTTGCGTCTCAGAGGGATAGATGGCGATGCGGTAGCCCATCTTTTGCAGACGATCGACCGGCAGCATCGGTGTCTTGCCGCCTTTGAAAACGTTGACCAGCAAGGGCACACCGGTTGCGCGCCGTGGAATTTCCTCCAGCTCCGACTCCGACTGCGGCGCTTCGACGAAGACGGCGTCGACGCCGAGCTTGACGAAGGCGCGCGCGCGGTTAATGGCGTCGTCAAAGCCGTGCACGCCGCGCGCGTCGGTGCGCGCGATGATGCAGAAGTCCGGGTCGCTACGAGCTGCGAGCGCGGCTTGCAACTTGTTTTCCATTTCGGCGAGGGAAATAACCTCTTTGCCGTCCAAGTGGCCGCAGCGCTTGGGCGTGATCTGGTCTTCGATGTGGATCGCCGCGACGCCGGTGCGCTCATATTCGCGCACCGTGCGAACGAGATTGACCGCGTTGCCGTAGCCGGTGTCGGCGTCGGCGATCACCGGGATGTTGACTGCGGACACGACCTGCGCCGCGCGCTCGATGGTTTCCGACATGGTGACGAGGCCGATGTCGGGGATGCCCATGCTGCGCGCCACCGCGCCGCCGCTTAAATAGGCCGCTTCGAAGCCGGCTTCTTCGACTAGACGGGCGGAGAGACCGTCGAAACAGCCGGGGGCGACCAGAAGTTTGTCGCGCTTGAGCAACTGTTTGAGAACCTGTCGTGGAGTCATGGTTTACCTCTGCTATACGGTGGTTTCATCGCAAAAGGTGTCGTATTTCTCAAGCAAACTCACAAAGAGTTTCCTCCCCCTCGACGGGGGAGGCCTGTCCTGAGCAAAGTCGAAGGGACAAAGGTGGGGGTGCTATGCTTTCACCCCTATCCTGGCCTTCCCCCGTCGAAGGGGGAAGGAAAAAACTACCGGCTAGCACGATTTTACTCAAGGTGTTCTTCTCTTACAGCACCGCAAGGTGACCAAGACGTTAGACAACGAACATATCCATAAATTTGTCTACCGCGGTCGATTGCAGAGTTTTCGCGTCATTGCAGAGATCCATGATCTTGCGACACTGCGCCGGCGCCAGTCGGGACGCCAGATTCGCTTCGAACTTTTTAACCAGCAGCGGCATGCCTTCGGCGCGCCGGCGGCGGTGGCCGATGGGATACTCCACGATGACCTTGTCCGTCGCCGAGTGGTCTTTGAAGAAAACTTGCACGGCGTTAGCGATGGAGCGCTTGTCCGGGTCCAAGTAGTCGCGCGAATAGCGCGCGTCCTCGATTACGATCATTTTTTCCCGCAGCCCATCGACGCGCGGGTCCTTGGCGACTGCGTCTTCGTAATGATCCGCGGTCAGCTCACCGAAGATCAGCCCGATGGCGGTCATATATTGGATGCAATGATCGCGGTCCGCCGGATTGTGCAAGGGGCCGGTCTTGTCGATGATGCGCACCGTGGATTCCTGCGTGGTAAGCACCACTCGCTCCACTTCATCCAGTCGATCCTTGACCTCGGGATAAAGTTGCAACGCGCACTCGACGGCCGTCTGGGCGTGAAATTCCGCCGGGAAGGAAAGCTTAAACAAGACGTTTTCCATGACGTAGGAGCCGAAGGGGCGCCGGAGTGACAAGGGTTTGCCGCGAAAGAGCACATCGTAGAATCCCCAGCCCTTGGCGGAGAGAGCGGACGGATAACCCATTTCCCCCTGCATAGCCATCAGTGCCAGGCGCACGCCGCGGCTCGTAGCGTCGCCCGCGGCCCAGGATTTTCGCGGCCCGGTATTCGGCGCGTGGCGGTACAGGCGAAGCGCGCCGCCGTCGGTCCAGGCATTGGAGAGCGCGTTGATAATCTGCTCACGGCTGGCGCCGAGCATTGCCGTTGCCACCGCCGTCGTGGCGACGCGCACGAGCAGGACGTGATCCAAGCCGACGCGGTTGAAGCTGTTCTCCAGAGCCAGCACGCCTTGGATTTCGTGGGCCCTAATCATGGCGTTAAGAATATCTCCGATTGTCAGCGTCTTCTGTTTGGTTCGGCTTAGATAATCCGCCAGAGCCAGTATTCCGCCGAGGTTATCAGACGGGTGGCCCCATTCGGCGGCGAGCCAGGTGTCGTTGTAATCGAGCCACCGGATCATCGCGCCGATGTTGAAAGCGGCGTGGACCGGTTCGAGCTGCCAATCCGTTCCGGGAACTCGCGCACCGTTTTCCAGAATTGCACCGGGAACGATGGGACCCAGGTGCTTCGTGCATTCGGGGTAGCGCAGGGCCAGAAGCCCGCAGCCGATAGTGTCCATCAAACAGTAGCGCGCCGTATCGAGCGCTTCCTGGCTCGTCGGCATGTAGTTGAGCGCGTAATCGGCAATGTCGGTGAGAATCTGGTCCGGCGCAGGGCGGATGTTGGAACTTGTGTTGGTCATGCGATTAACGATTCGCTATCGGCACAAAGGGCCGCGGCTCCGGCCCGATATAGTCCGCGTTGGGGCGAATCAACCGGTTGTCGGCGCGCTGTTCGATGATGTGCGCGGCCCAGCCGGTGATGCGCGAGACAACGAAAAGCGGCGTAAACATCGCCGTGGGAATGCCGCAGAGGTGGTAGGCGCTGGCGCTGTAAAAATCGAGATTCGGAAAGAGATTTTTCTCGCGGCGCATGACCTGTTCGATGCGCTCCGAGACCCGGTAGAGCCGTTCATCGCCGTGGGCCTCGGCGAGCTTTTTGGACCACGCTTTGATCACGTCGGAGCGCGGATCGGAAATTTTGTAAACCCGGTGGCCGAAACCCATAATGAGCTTTTTGGCGGCGATCATCTCAAGCACACCCCTCTCCGCCGCGTCCGGCGTAGGGAATTTCTCGATCAGCTCCATCACTGCTTCGTTGGCGCCGCCGTGCAGCGGTCCGCGCAGGGCGCCGATGGCGCCGGTAACCGCCGAGAAAAAGTCGGGCAACGTGGAGGTAATCGTGCGCGCGGTGAAGGTCGAAGCGTTGAATTCATGTTCCGCGTAGAGAATCAGCGAGACATCGATGGCGCGCCGGTGCAGCTCGTCGGGCTTCTTGCCGTGGAGCAGATGGAGAAAGTGGCCGGCGGTGGTGTCGTCGTCGGTTTCGGTATCGATGCGTTTGCCGCCAGCGTGAAAATGGTGCCAGTAAAGCAGCATCCCGCTGAAACAGGCCGTCAGCCGGTTCGCCACGGCGAATTGATCATGGCCGGGGCCCTCCGGTTCGAGCGTGCCGAGCATCGAGCAGCCGGTGCGCATGACGTCCATCGGATGGGTGCTGCGAGGGATTTGTTCAAGCACGCTTTTAAGCGCAGCAGGCAATCCGCGCTGGCCGCGCAGTTTGGTCCGGTATTCCAGCAACTCGGCCTGCTTGGGAAGGCGGCCATAGATTAAAAGGTAGGCGACCTCTTCGAAGTTCGAATGCTCCGCGAGGTCATGGATGGAGTAACCCCGGTAGGTGAGTCCTTTGCCTTGTTTGCCGACCGTGGCGATCGCCGTCTGTCCGGCGATGACGCCTGCGAGTCCGGCCGCGTTGTCCGTTGCCATCAGTTTGTCCTCCAGCCCCAATTTGCAACGATTACCTTGTCCAATGCAAGCCGAGCTCATACCCCGGGTTCAAACCGTTCAAATCCTTCAAGCGGTTCAAGACGTTCAAAGATTGATCTTCCATGTGCCGTTTTCACCACAGCCTCTTGACAGTTCGGCGCTATATTAGGTAGTCGCATGTTAGGAGAAAATTTTCGAGTAGGAGTTGCAACATGCCTTTACCGCAAAGTTTCAAAGCGATGGTAGTTTCGGAGACGGCCGACAAGACTTTCGTGCGCGAGATCAAGCAGCGGGAATTGAGCGAATTACCGGCGGGGGAGTTGATCGTCGAGGTCAAATACTCCTCGTTGAATTACAAGGATGCGTTGTCAGCATCGGGCAATAAAGGCGTGACGCGAAAATATCCGCATACGCCGGGTATCGACGCCGCCGGCGTCGTCGCCGACAGTACGACGAGAGCGTTCGCCGTGGGCGAGGGGGTGATCGTGACCGGATTCGACCTGGGCATGAACACGTCCGGCGGTTACAGCCGCTTCATCAGCATACCGTCCGGGTGGGCGGTGAAACTGCCGCAGGGTTTGTCTTTGCGCGACAGCATGGCTTACGGCACCGCGGGTTTTACCGCGGCGCTGTGCGTGATGAGATTATCGGCTTACGGTCTCACCAAAGATCAGGGCGAAGTGCTGGTCACCGGCGCCACCGGGGGCGTGGGCAGCATCGCCGTGAGCATTCTCGCCAAATTGGGCTACGAAGTCGTCGCCGCCACGGGCAAGGCCGATGAAAAAGATTTTCTCACCCGGCTCGGCGCTAAATCGATCATCTCGCGGGAAGAAGCCAACGACACTTCGGGAAGGCCGCTGCAGAAGGGCCGCTGGGCCGGTGTCGTCGATACCGTCGGCGGCAATATTCTCGCGACCGCCCTTAAGACGGCGAAAGATGGCGGTCTCGTCGCGGCCTGCGGCAACGCGATGTCCGCCGATCTGGTCACGAGCGTTTTTCCATTCATTCTCAGAGGCGTAAGTCTTTTGGGCGTCAACTCCGTCGATGTCCCCATGCGCCCGCGCACGATGGCCTGGCAGAAACTCGCCAACGAATGGACGATCGATCTCTCCGGCGACCTCATCACGGAGTGTTCCCTGGAAGAACTCAGTCCGAAGATCGATCTGATTCTCAAGGGCGGCATCAGGGGCAGGGTGGTGGTCGATCTGAATGCGTGAAACATGACGCGATGTCCGGGAACGACATTCGGGTAGGGGCAGGCCCCGTGCCTGCCCTGAACAGCGCCACGCAAAATGGTACCGACAGAGAAGGGCAACCACAGGGGGTTGCCCCTACAGTTACTATGTCCGACGATCTTCAACCTTCGGCTCTCAGCCATCTCCGCGTCGTCGAGCTAGGCGACATCCCGGCGTCGTACGCGACGCGGTCGCTCGCCGACTTGGGCGCCGACGTGATCAAGGTCGAGCCGCCCGGCGGTGATCCGAACCGAATGTTGCCTCCGTACGCCGGCAACATCGAGCATCCCGAGCGCAGCCTCGCGTTCATCAACGCGAACACCAA
>JACPFE010000672.1 GCA_016183145.1 Deltaproteobacteria bacterium
CCATGACTAAAGGTACGACGGACGCGATCACGCTCTCGACGGTGTGGCACACCTTTCAGAGCACCTGCCGCGAGATGCGCCATGTGCTCGACCGCACGGCGCAGAACTATCTGATGGCCCAGCTTCACGATGTCGCCGCCGGCATCTGGGATTCCCAGGCGCGCACGCTGGCGGTTCCCGCCGGGCCGACCTCCCAGCTTTTGGGCCAGAAATTCTCGGTGCGCTATATTTTGGACAAGTTCGGCAAAAACCTTTCACCGGGCGACGTGATCCTCAACAACGATCCCTATCACGGCTACTGCAATCACCTGCCCGACTGGGGTTTCTTCCGGCCGATTTTTTATAAAGACGAACTCTTGTTCTTCACCATGGCGCGCGGCCATCAGATGGACACCGGCGGCGCCTATCCCGGCGGCTATTTTCCCAACGCCTACGACATTCACGCCGAGGGGTTATGCATCCCGCCGATCAAAGTGATCGAGAAGGGCGTGGAGAGAAAAGACGTCTTCGAGCTGGTGTGGAACAACGTGCGCTGGCCCGAGGCGGTGCGGGTGGATAATTACGCGCTGATCGCGGCGACGAAAATATGCGAGAACCGGCTGCTGGCGATGGTCGAAAGGTACGGCAAGGACACCGTGCTCGATTGCGTCGAGGAAATGCTCGCCCGCACCGAGCGCGCCATTCGCGCCGACATCGCCAAGGTTCCCGACGGCACCTATTACGGGGAGTCCGCTTCCGACGACGACGGCACCGAGCTTGACGTGCCGGTCACGGTGCGCTGCGCGGTCACCATCAAAGGGGACGAGATGACCCTGGATTTTTCCGGCAGCGACAAGCAACGCAAAGGGTTCGTCAACAACACGCTGCCCGCCACCTACAGCCGGGCGATCGCTGGAAGCTTTCTCTTTTTCGATCCCGCCCTGGCGGATTTCCACAACGAAGGGAGTATGAAGCCGGTTCATATCGTGGCGCCGGAGGGAAGCGTGGTCAACGCGAAGTACCCGGCCACGGTGGGCGGCTCGCCGGTGAGCGTCGGCACGCAGATTCTCGAAGCGACGGTCATGGCGCTTTCCCATGCGATGCCGCACAAGGCGATCGCCTGCTGGGGGCGCCATCGCGGCCATTACATCTTCGGCACCGATCCGCGCACCGGCGAGCGCTACGTGCAAACGACCTTCGACTCCGACGGCGGCGCGGGAGCGGTCAGCGGCTATGACGGCTACGAAGGCGCCTGCACTTTTCCCACTCTAGGATCGGTGCAGCGCGGGAATGTAGAAGAAGTCGAGATCCGTTTTCCGTGGCGCATTGTCCGGTATCATTTTGTCAAAGATATGTCCGGCGCTGGCAAATGGCGCGGCGGATCGGGGATGTACTGGGAAGTGTTGAACGTCGGCAGCGAGGGTGGCATGGCCACGGGCAGCTCGGATGGAGATCAAACCCATCCGCCCGCGGCGGCCGGCGGACTGCCGTCGCCGCTCTGCACCGCCTATCTGCAACGCGACGGCGAGCGGATTCCGGTCAAGCCGCATCGGATGTATCAGATCCGTCCGGGCGATGTTCTGGTGAAGATTAGCGGCGGCGGCTCGGGCGTCGGCAACCCGCGCGAGCGCGAGCCGGAGAAAGTCCTGAACGACGTCATCGACGAATTCATAAGCCTGGAAGTCGCGGAAAAGGATTACGGCGTCGTCATCGATTCAAGCGCAATGAAGATAGATTGGGAGAAGACGCGAACGTTGAGAGAAAAAACCGAGAAGGAGCTGGTCCAATGAAAAACATTGGCTTGAACCGCGGATATAATTCTCACCACGACAAACACGAAGGTCACCCCCTCCTCTTTCCTCCCACGCGTCGCGGGGGAGGAGGCGGCCGGCTTCTCGCGGCGGAGCAACAGAGAAGCGCCACCCTGGCCACCCACGCCGTGGGCAGTTTGTATAACGCGCTTGGAACCGGCATCGCCACGGTGGTCAGCCGTCACACCCCTATGATCGTTCGCGTCCAACCGTTTGCCGGCCCGCCGGCGTGGCTCCCCTCGATGAATGCCGGTGAAACGGATATGGGGGTTCTCACCAGCGCCGACGCGGTGACCTCCTACAAAGGAATCATTCTTTACAAGAAGCCTTTTCAGAACACCCGGCTTCTAGTCGTCGGCGGCGCGTTGCAGTTGAGCTTTTACGTGCCCAAGGAAGCTCCCATCGAAACGGTTGCGGACTTAAAGGGCAAGAAAATTCCCACCGACTATCCCGGCACGCCCATCGTGATGCTGAGCAGCACGGCCGCGCTCGCCACCGCAGGGTTGACTTACAATGATATCGTCAAGGTCCCGGTCTCCGACTTGCAATCGGGCGCCCAGGCATTCATGGAGGGACGCGCCGACGCCGGCTGGCACTCGGTGGGAAGCCCGGCGGTGGAGGAGGCGAATGCTCGCAGGGGAGGAGTCAAATTCATTTCCGTCATCGCGACTCCGGAAGGAGCGAAGAAGATGGGTGAGGTTTACCCTGGGAGCTATCCGAGCATCATCAAGGCCGGTTCGGCGACCGGCGTGCCCAAAGATACCGCGATGCTGACCAATGACATCTATCTCGTCGCCGCCAAAGAGTTCAGCGAAGAGGCGGCGTACAACATAGTCAAGACTCTCTGGGAGTTCAATCAAGAGCTCGGGGACGCCTATCCCGCGTTGAAGGCCTGGCGGCGCGAGCGCATGGTCAGTAAAAACGCCTTCATTCCCTATCACCCCGGTGCCATAAAATTCTTCAAGGAAAAACAATCGTGGCCCAAGGAATTGGAAGCTCTACAGACAAAGCTTTTGGCTCAGTAAAGAGCTATCCGCCGACAAACCCCTTATTGGAGATCGAAGGGCTTTCGCGCCTGAGGACGCTGAAGCATCCGGCGATGCGGCTGTTTCAGCGCTCGCTGCTTTGGGGCATCCCGCTTTTTGCTCTGCTCTATAATTTTGACCTGCCTTCCCGTTTCGGACTGGCGATCCTGCAGGAGCAGTACCTCGGCAGCGTTCTCATTTTGGTCCTGGGCTCGATTTTCCTTTCCAAACCCGCCCACGGTTCCGCCGCCAGGGATCATGCGCCCTGGTATGACCTGTTCCTAACTCTGTTGAGCTTCGCCGCAGGCGGCTATCTGGTTCTTTTCTATCCCCGGATGGTGAACGAGTTGGGAGAACTGACCGCGGATAAAATCATCCTGGGAGCCCTCGCCATCCTCCTGGTCATGGAGGCTTGCCGGCGGATGAGCGGATGGGTGCTCATCCTCCTCGCCGCCCTGTTGATGTTTTATGCCAACTTCGCCTATCTCTTCCCGGGGATTCTGAACGCGCGAGGCATTTCCTGGTCCAAACTGGCCGTCCATCTTTTTATCGATCCCAACTCCTTGCTGGGCATCCCGCTGGCAATCGCCGCCACCACTGTGGTTTCGTTCATTGTCTTCGGCCAGTTTCTCTATGCGTCGGGTGGCGGTGATTTCTTTACGCAACTGGCCATGACGCTCATGGGAAGGTTTCGCGGCGGCGCGGCGAAAATTTCCGTCCTCGCCAGCGCCCTCTTCGGAACCATCTCCGGCAGTCCGGTGGCAAACGTCGTTGTCGATGGCGCCATCACGATCCCGATGATGGTGCGCACGGGATACAAGCCGCATGTGGCCGCCGCCGTTGAATCCGTCGCCTCCAACGGCGGGCAGCTCATGCCGCCGGTGATGGGCGCGGCAGCTTTCGTCATGGCGGAGTTTCTCGGCATGCCTTATGCGAAGGTAGCCCTGGCCGCCGCCATTCCCGCCCTGCTTTACTACCTCGCGCTTTTTGTCCAGGTCGATCTCGAGGCGGGGAAAACGGGCATCACCCGGATTTCGGCCGCGGATATCCCGCGTCTCGGCGCGGTCTTAACCCAAGGATGGATTTTTATCATCCCGATGGCGCTGATCGTTTACATTCTGTTCGTTCTGAACCTAAGCGCGTCCAAGGCGGGCTTTTACGCGGCCGCCGTTGCCTTGTTGGTTACCTTTTTTCGGCCCGAGGCCCGCATTAACCTGAAGAAGTTCATGACCATTCTTGAAGACGCGGGACTGGCAATGCTGGAAGTCGCCATCGTCTGCGCCGTTGCGGGAATCATCATCGGCGTGCTCACGCTGACAAGCCTTCCTTTCGTCTTTACCCTCTTTGTCGAACAATTTGGCCCGGACAATATCTTCTTTATCCTGGTGATGACGAGTTTGATCGCCTTGATTCTGGGGATGGGGATGCCAACTACCGCGGTCTACGTGATCGTCGCCTTGACTCTCGCTCCGGCGGTGACCAAGCTCGGTATTCCTCCCTTGGCGGCCCATCTCTTCGTTTTCTACTGGGCCATGCTTTCGATGATCACGCCGCCGATCTGCATCGCCGCCTACGCAGGGGCCGCCATCGCCGGCACCAGTCCCATGCGCACAGGATACGCCTGCATGCGTCTGGGCATCATCGCCTACGTGGTTCCGTTCGTTTTCGTCTTTGACCCGCTGCTTCTGCTCGAGGGGCCGCCGGCGCTCGTGGCCCTGGCCATCGCGACCGCGGCGTTCGGCACCATCGCCATCGGCATAGCGATGGTCGGGTACTTCGTCCGACCCATGGGTTGGATCCAACGTTTGTTCTTGCTCGTAGGCGGCATCGGTCTCTTGATCCCACCGGGGGGAGCGATTGCGTATAGCTGGGCATCGAACGCGACGGGGGCCACGATTTGTCTGGCAATTCTTCTCGCCGAATGGCACAACAAGGGCGCGCGCGCAGCGGCAAGGACACTCTCCGCCGGAGAGAAGATGGAGACGGCGCCTAAATGACTCGATGCTGTGGCAGAAAAACTATATCCCCTCTCCACCACGTCTTCGTGGGGGAGAGGGATAGGGTGAGGGGGCATCGCATGCCGGACCCTCACCCCTGCCCGCATCCGCCAGAGGACGGATCAGCCTCAGGCTGAAACGGGCGAGGGTGTTCTGAAGGCGAGGAATTTCAACCAAGAGAGACATTAAGGAGGTGAATCCATGAGCCTTAGCAAAATCGACCCGATGACGCTTTCCACCGTGTGGCACTCGTTTCAGAGCATCTGCAAGGAGATGCGCCACGTCATCGACCGGACTTCGCAAAATTATCTGATCGCCCAGTTGCACGACGTTTCCGTCGGCGTGTGGGACGGCACGGGCCGGACGGTGTCGGTGCCCATCGGCCTCTCGGTACAATATCTCGGCGGCAAGCTCTCGGTCGAGTACGTGCTCAACAAGTTCAAAGGCAATTTGAACCCCGGCGACGTGATCCTGGTCAACGATCCCTACAACGGCTACTGCTGCCATCTGCCCGACTGGGGCTTTTACCGGCCGATCTTTTATAAAGGCGAGCTACTCTTCTTCACCTTTTGCCGCGCCCACCAGATGGATACCGGCGGCGCCTATCCCGGCGGCTATTTTCCCAACGCCTACGACATACACGCCGAGGGGTTGCGCGTTCCCGGCATCAAAGTGATGGAAGGTGACATTGAGCGTGAAGACGTGATGGAGTTAATCTTGAACAACGTGCGTTGGCCCCAGGGAACGCGCATCGACAACTACGCGCAGATCGCCGCTACGCGGTTGTGCGAGCAGCGCATCGTCGCCCTGCTCGACAAGTACGGCAAGGATACCGTGCTCGCCTGCGTCGAGGAGATGATGGCGCGGACGGAAAAGGCGGTGCGCGCGGCGATTGAGAAAATCCCCGACGGGACTTACTACGGCGAGTCGGCCACCGACGACGACGGCACCGAGCTCGACGTGCCGGTGTGGGCGCGCTGCGACGTGATTATCAAGGGCGACACGCTCAAGGTGGATTTCTCCAAGAGCGACAAGCAGCGCAAGGGATTCGTCAACTGCGTTTTTAACTCCACCTTCAGCAACGCCCTCTCGGCGCTCTTCATGTTCCTCGATCCCGCGCTCGGCGAGTACCACAACGAAGGGAGCATGCGGCCGATCACGATTTACGCCCCGCCGGGCTCCGTCTTGAACGCCCAGTATCCGGCCACCGTCGGCGCTTCGCCGGTGAGCATGGGACATCAGATTATTGAATCCGTCGTCAGCGCCATGTCGAAAGCGGTGCCCGAGCGCGCCATCGCCTGCTGGGGCAAGCGCTACGGCCATTATATTTTCGGCAACGACCCGCGCACCGAGGAAAAATACGTAGTCACCTCCTTCGACATGGACGGCGGCGCGGGGGCGGTCAAAGGCTTTGACGGCTACGAAGGCGCAACCTCCATCGGCGCCTTGGGCGAGGTCAACAAGGGCAACGTCGAGGAAGTGGAGATCCGCTTTCCCTGGCGCACGCGCCGCTGGGAATTCGCCACCGACACCGCCGGCGCGGGCAACTGGCGCGGCGCCTCCGGCATCCACTGGGAAGTGGAAAACGTCGGCGGCGACGCCGGCATCGCCACCGGCAGCTCCGACGGCGAGCACGTGCACGCCCCCGGCGCGCTCGGCGGCGAGCCGACGCCCAACTCGCGCTCTTACCTGATCCGCGACGACAAGCAAGAAAACATCCGCGGCCATCGACTCTACGAGCTCAAGCCGCGCGATATTATTTTAAAAATCAGCGGCGGCGGCGCCGGCGTCGGTTCCCCCGCCGAACGCGACCCGGAGAAAGTGCGCAAAGACGTCATGAACGAATTCATCACCGTCGAACACGCGCGCGCGCTTTATAAAGTCGCCATCGACCCGAAGACTTTTGCGATCGACGCAAAAGAGACGGCGCGCCTGCGCGGCGGAGAAAAGCGGGCATGAGCGATCTCTTCAGTGCTACCGACCTCGCTCTATTGATTCTGCGCGTCGGTACCGGTGTGATATTCATGCCGCACGGCTATCCCAAGATGACCGGGCGCGGCACCAAAGGAAAAGGCGGGCGCGATCATCTCACCCAAAGCCTCGCTCAGATGGGGCTTCCCTTTCCTTTCGCTTTTGCCGTCCTGGTCGGCGCGAGCGAATTTTTCGGCGGGCTGCTGTTGATTCTCGGACTGCAAACCCGATGGGCCGCCCTCGCCCTGGCGTTCGTCATGCTGGTGGCCACCGGCCGTGTGCTGGCGCAGAGAGGATTCGTCGGCGAAGCCGACTTTCCCTTCTCCCTCCTGGTCGCAGTGCTCGCCCTCGCCCTGCTCGGCGGCGGAACGATAAGCGTCGAGCAGCTTTTTCTGGCAGTAAAGTAATGACCGCGTCACCAGCTTAGCTGAGAGAGAAGCTTAGGAAGTGAACCATGAACAAACCTGCACCCGTGGTTCGAGAACCTCACCACCCTGAGGGAAATCGAAGGGTTGAACGACCCAGGCCCGAGTGGGGGTCGGATGTCATCGTCGATATGCTCAAGGCATTCGAGATCGAGTATATCGCGCTGAATCCGGGCTCTTCGTACCGCGGTCTGCATGACTCCCTGGTCAATTACGGCGGCAATCGCATGCCCGAAATGATTCTTTGCCCCCATGAGGAGATCGCCGTCGGCGTCGCCCACGGCTACGCCAGGGCCAAAGGGAAACCGATGGCGGCGGCGGTTCACAATGTGGTCGGGCTCCAGCATTCCAGCATGGCCATTTACAACGCCTGGTGCGACCGGCTGCCGGTGATCGTTTTGGGCGGCACGGGTCCCACCGACACGGCGCATCGCCGGCCGCGCATCGACTGGGTTCATACCGCGATGGTGCAGGGAAACCTGGTGCGGGATTTCGTCAAGTGGGACGATCAACCGGGGAGCGTCGAAGCGGTTCCGGAATCTTTCATCCGCGCCTACCGCCTCGCCACAACCGACCCCATGGGACCTGTTTATATTTGCTACGACGCCGACGTCCAGGAAAAGAAACTCGAAGGTGATTTTCCAATCGCTGCCCTCGACCGCTATCCCGCCGCTCTTCCCATCCAGGCGCCCGAGGAGGGCATCGATAAGACCCTGCGTTGGCTTCTTGAAGCCAAACGACCGGTGATTGTCACGGACTGGACGGGCAGGAATGAAACGGCCTTCAACAGTCTGCGAGAGCTCGCCGAACTTCTCGCCATGCCGGTGTTCGATCAGAACGGCCGGTTTAATTTTCCCTGCCGCCATCCCCTCAATCTCACGGGCATGGAAAGAGAGGCGATACCGCAAACCGATCTCGTGCTGGCGCTCGATGTGCCGGATTTGGAAAGCGCCGTGTCACGCAGAGTCCAGGAGAAGGGAAAACGCGGAATCGTGAACTTGCTGCCTTCTCAAGCGAG
>JACPFE010000653.1 GCA_016183145.1 Deltaproteobacteria bacterium
GGCGGATAATACGGCCGCGCCGCCAGTCCAGTCCCGGCCGTTTCCCGGCTTAGTTGTTGTAACTTTTCTACCTTTGGACTGGCTGTCGATGACGGTTCGGCTCTCGACGCGGGCGCTTCTCCGACTTGCTGACCCCGCGTTCGATCGAGCGAATCCGCCACGGGCGAGCTTGTCTGTTGAGGCGATAAAACTTTTTCCGAACGCGCAGACGGCTCTATGCTCGGCGTGCAGCTATTCAAAACGAGCAGCGCTGCCGCAAGGGCGCCGAGCAGCGCTAAGTGGTACCAAAACCCAACCTCCGACCGCATGGATGTGGAAGCGACAGTCGTTCGATTGGCGAGGCTGTCGGAGTATTCCATGAATATTTCCTCCTTATAGGCAACTGGCAGGCACACGCACTCGAACCGGCTTCTCATAGCCATTGGACGATGCGGCTCTTATTTTGTTCCCGAACGGGTTCGAAGGGCGGTGGTACAAAGGGAGGCAGATCGACTAGAGGTTCAACAGCCCCTCCGGCGGATTGATGATGACGCGGCTAGCGGTGAAGTCGACTTTTTCGATGATCTCCTTGACGGCGGGGATCAAGTGTTCTGTCGTCGCCCCCTGGACGACGTAAAGCTCGCCGGCGGGCGTGGACCAAACGCGGGTGATGACGCCGATGCGCTCGCCGCGCAGATCGTAGACTTCCAGGCCGACGACTTCATGGAGGTAATACTCTCCCGGCGCGAGCGCGCCGAGGGCTTCCGCATCCACCAACAAGGTGCATCCGACCCATTTCTGCGCGTCGTCGATGTTGTCGACGCCCTTGAGTTTTATGAGAATCTGGCGCTTATTCCGTTTGCTCGATTCGAGTTGTTGCGCCGTTCGTCGGCCGTCTTTCTCGATAATCAACTGACGGCCAGCAGCGAGAACGGTGGTTTCCGGATTGAAGGGGTTAACTCTTAACCAGCCCAAGAGACCATGGGTTGCGACGATTCCCCCCACGGGCACAAGCCGTTCGCTCACGGGCGTAGCGGAGGACTAACTACCGCTCCTCGACGATTTCCAGCACGACCTTGCGGTTGGTGCGCGACGCGGCGGCGTTGAGAAGCGTGCGGATGGATTTCGCCGTGCGGCCTTGCTTACCGATGATTCGCCCCAAATCTTCTTTGGCCACCTTCAGCTCATACACCGAGCCGTTTTCTGCCTCGGTCTCCTTGACTTCCACGGCATCGGGGTTGTTGACCAAGGCTTTCGCCAGATATTGAACCAATTCCTTCATAAGGAACGTTCTCTCTCTCGCGAACTTAGCCGGCTGGTTTCTGCTTTTTGATCAATTCCGAGACTGTCTGGCTCGGCTTCGCGCCCTTCTTGATCCAGGTCTCGACCTTATCCCGGTTGAGCTTAAGCCCGCCGGTGGCGGCGCTGGGATCGTAGGTTCCCACCTGCTCGATGTAGCGGCCGTCGCGCGGGAAGCGCCGATCGCTCACGACGATGCGGTAAAACGGCCGCTTCTTGGTTCCATGTCTGCTCATCCGAATGGTTACGCTCATGTTGGTCTTTCGCTCTCCTTTAAGAATAAGGGTGCGGCATCCGGTTGAAAAGCGATTTCACTCCCAGCTTGCTCACCCTTTGCATCATTTTTTTCATTTCCATGAATTGCTTCATCAGGCGATTGACGTCGGTCACCGTGGTGCCGCTTCCCTGGGCGATGCGGCGGCGCCGGCTGCCGTTGAGGATCGCCGGGTTGCGCCGCTCACCAAGCGTCATCGAATTGATGATCGCGTCCACCCGTTTGAGTTCGGATTCCGCTTTCTCCGTGTCTACCTGAGCGGCCAGCTTCTTGGCGCCGGGAACCATTTCGAGAAGACTGCCAAGCGAGCCCATCCGTTTGATTTGCTTGAGCTGGAGCTGAAATTCCTCGAGCGTGAATTGTTGCTTGAGAAAGGCCTTTTGCAGTTTGGCGGCCTCTTTCTCTTCGACGTTTTGCTGCACCTTGTCGATCAGCGAGAGCACGTCGCCCATGCCCAAGATGCGCGACGCCAGGCGGTCGGGATAGAAGGGTTCCAGGGCGTCCAATTTTTCGCCGACGCCGGAAAAAAGAATTGGTTTGCCGACCATCTCGCGGATCGAAAGGGCCGCGCCGCCGCGCGCGTCGCCATCTAACTTGGTCAGAATAATTCCGGTCAGCCCAAGCTTGCCGTCGAACCCCGAGGCCTGGTTGACGGCATCCTGGCCGGTCATGGCGTCGGCGACGAACAGGATCTGATGCGGACGGACGGCGTCTTTGATCGCGGTGAGTTCCTGCATCAACTCTTCGTCGATGTGCAAGCGCCCCGCCGTGTCGATCAGCAACACATCGCAGAGCCGGTTCTGCGCCGCGCTCAGCGCCTGGCGGCAGAGCGCGACAGGCGAAGCTTCGGGATCGGAGTCGTGCACCGGCAGATCGAGCTCGCGGCCGAGAATTTTGAGCTGCTCGATGGCCGCCGGCCGGTATACGTCGGCCGGGACCAGATAAGGGCTGCGCTTTTTATCTTTGTTGAGGTGACGCGCCAACTTCGCGAGCGTGGTGGTTTTGCCTGAACCTTGCAAACCCACCAGCATGATGACCACGGGGGGCGCGGTTTTGAGATCGAGATCCTGGTGCTCGCCGCCCAGCAGTTCAACCAGCTCGTCGCGCACGATCTTAAGGAACTGTTGATCGGGGGTGAGGCTCTGCAATACCTCTTGGCCCGTCGCCTTGGCTTTGACCGAGTCGAGAAAGTTTTTGACGACCTTGATGTGAACATCGGCCTCAAGGAGAGCCAAGCGAACGTCGCGAATCGCGTCGTCGATGTTCGTCTCGGTTATCTTTCCCTGACCCCGCAGTCTCTTGAAGGTCAGCTCAAGTTTTTCGGTTAGCGATTCGAACATGAACTAATAAAGCTAAGGCCCTATAATTTAAAGGAAAAGTAAGACAGAAGACTAGTATGAAAACATTCCGGTGTCAAGGAATGGGAAATAAAAAGGCCCGTTGTGCGCATCACTGGACGCGCACAACGGGCCGTTGCGGTAAGATTCGTTGCTACATCATGCCGCCCATGCCACCCATACCGCCCATTCCACCCATGCCGCCACCTGGAGGCATCGGTGGCATCGCCGATTTCTCTTCCGGTTTTTCCGCCACCATCGCTTCGGTGGTGAGAAGCATGCTGGCAACCGACGCGGCATTTTGCAGCGCGGTGCGAACGACCTTGGTGGGGTCGATGATCCCCGCTTTCATAAGATCTTCGTATTCCTCGCTCGCCGCGTTGAAGCCGAAAGCGCCTTTGCCCTCTTTCACCTTTTGCAGCGCGATGGAGCCTTCGACGCCGGCGTTGATGGCGATGCGCCGCAGCGGTTCTTCGAGCACGCGCTTGATAATGTTCACGCCCCACTTCTCCTCTTCGGAGACCTTCACCTTTTCCAGCGCCGATGAGCAGCGCAGCAAAGCGACGCCGCCGCCCGGCACGATGCCTTCTTCCACCGCGGCCCGGGTGGCGTGCAGCGCGTCTTCGACGCGCGCCTTTTTCTCTTTCATCTCGATCTCGGTGGCCGCGCCGACGTTGATCACCGCGACGCCGCCAATCAGTTTGGCCAGGCGCTCCTGGAGTTTTTCCCGGTCGTAATCGGAAGTGGTCTCATCGATCTGGGCGCGGATCTGTTTGATGCGCCCTTCGAGATCGGATTTCTTGCCGGCGCCGTCGATGATCGTCGTATTGTCCTTGTCGACGACGATTCTCTTGGCGCGGCCCAAATCCTGGAGTCCGATATTGTCGAGTTTGATGCCCAGTTCCTCGGCGATGAGCTTGCCGCCGGTCAAGATCGCGATGTCTTCGAGCATCGCTTTGCGCCGATCGCCGAAGCCTGGCGCTTTGACTGCCGTGCACCGCAGCGTGCCGCGAATCTTGTTGACGACGAGTGTCGCCAGCGCTTCACCCTCGATGTCTTCAGCGATGATGATGAAAGGTTTGCCGGATTTCGCGATCTGCTCGAGAATCGGCAAAATGTCCTTCATGCCGCTAATTTTCTTTTCGTGAATCAGCAGGTAGACATCCTCGAGGACGCACTCCATCCTTTCCGGATCGGTGACAAAATAGGGAGAGAGATAACCGCGGTCAAACTGCATGCCCTCGACGACGTCCAGGGTGGTGTCCAGCCCCTTCGCCTCTTCGACCGTGATGACGCCTTCTTTGCCGACCTTGTTCATCGCCTCGGCGATGACGTCGCCGATCGTCGAGTCGTTATTCGCGGCGATGGTGCCGACTTGTGCGATCTCTTTGGGATCTTTGGTCGGTTTGGAGAGGTTTTTGAGTTCGCCGATGACCGCCTCGCAAGCTTTGTCGATGCCCCGCTTTAACGTCATCGGGTCATGGCCGGCGGCGACGAGTTTAACGCCTTCAGCGAAAATCTGGCGCGCCAGCACCGTCGCGGTGGTGGTGCCGTCGCCGGCGACGTCGGAAGTCTTGCTCGCAACTTCCTTGACCATTTGGGCGCCCATGTTTTCGAACTTGTCTTCGAGCTCGACCTCTTTGGCGACCGTGACGCCGTCCTTGGTGACATTGGGAGCGCCGAACGATTTGTCCAAGACTACGTTTCGCCCTTTGGGGCCGAGCGTGACGGTTACGGCGTCCGCCAGTATGTTTACGCCTTTAAGAATCGCGTCGCGGGCGTCGCGATTAAATTTTACTATTTTAGCTGCCATCGTGTTTCCTCCTCCATTTGTTTTCGAAAGTTACTTTTCAATGATGCCGAGGATATCCTCCTCGCGCATAATCAGGTGTTCTTCGCCGTCGATGTTGATCTCAGTGCCGGAGTATTTGCCGAAAAGAATGCGGTCGTTCACTTTGACCTCGAGCGGGGTGAGCTTGCCGTCATCGTTCACTTTCCCTTTGCCCACGGCAATAACCTTGCCCTCCTGGGGTTTCTCTTTGGCGGTGTCGGGAATAATAATTCCACCTTTGCTCTTTTCCTCTTCTTCGATTCGTTTGATGATAACGCGGTCCTGTAAAGGCCTGATTTTCACTGGTTGGCTCCTTTCCGTTTGCTGTTTTACTAAACGATTTTAAGGGGTTTACCCAAGGTCCGGCTCTAATGCAAGAGTCTAACTACGACCAAAGGCAGCGCTAATGTAAGCATCGTATCCTTCATGTCAAGGCTTTGGCGCTGGAAATTATTGGCGACCCTTCGACTCGAGCCCCGCCTTTGCCGGGGGCTCTCGCTCAGGATTCCGCCCCACGGGCATACTCGAAAGTTCCACGGGCTTGCCCGTGGGGCTCCACGATCGAATCCGCAACATGACCCCGATCAACCGGCGGTGTCCGGCGCGCTATCGCCGCTGTTTTCTAAGTTCCTCCTCTAAGTACTTCCGGTACAAAATGTCCCATTCCCGGCTCCCCGGCGGGACGTGACGGGAAAGCGAAAGAATTTTTTGCCGCACCGCACTGTCAATGTGATCATCGCGCTGGAAGAATTCATGGACAGCCTGCTTGGTCTCGGCGAGCGCGCGGCCCTCGTTCGTGAAGCTTACCAGGTTGTCTTTCTTGAGCCCGTCGAGAATTAAATGGGCCAGGTGCGAGATCCGGCTCTCCGAGAGACGGTTCAAAGGATAAACCCTTTCTTCGCGGCGAGCTTTTGCTTGGCCAGCAGAAACATTTTATGGGGATCCCTCTCCTTCGCCTTGCCCGCGTGGGAGACCAGCATCCTGCGCGCCTCCTCTTCGATGGCTTCCTCCTCAGCGAAATTTTGACCGACGATCTTCACGATCTTGGCCTTAATCTCGGCTTCGCCGGCTCTGACGGTAATGAGTTCTTTCGAGCGGTAATGGGCAAGCAGCAGCGCCGCCAGGCTCTCGAGTTGTTCCGATTTGATCTTCATCCGCTGTGAAGAAACTTGTGAATAAGTTGCGCAAAGTCAGTGAAAATCGGGTAGAGGCTGTTGGCTAGTAGAGGTATCTATACGGGTTATCCACCGATGTCAACACGGAGAAAACCTCCTCTCATGTTCACGGCGATCGGAACACGGAGAAAAGTTTCTTGTAAATCCGAGGCTTTTTTGCCAATATGACGACTCGAACATGCATGGCACGAACGACACGTGGGATGCGCAAAGGAGTTATCCACAGATTGTGGAAGCGTACCGGACCGAACCCATAACGGCGCCTGTGGATAAGCTGGTTGGCTGTGCATAAACCACCGGTGCTGAGGCCGGGCAGTAAAATCGGCGTGGTGGCGCCCGCCGGCTGCGTTGATGATGCGGCGTTAGAAGCCGGCGCGGCGACGATTCGAAGAAAGGGGTTCGAGGTCGAGTTCTCGCCTGCCGTCCGGGAACGCAAAGGGTACCTGGCGGGAGACGCGGCAGCGCGGGCGCGGGATCTGGTTTCCTTTTTCCGCCGCGGCGACATCGACGCGATCTTTTGCGCCCGCGGTGGTTTCGGCTCGATTCAAATCCTCCCTTATCTGAGCGACGAGATTCGGAACTATCCGAAAATATTCGCCGGCTACAGCGATATCACCGTGCTGCTCAATTGGCTTTTGCAGAAGTGCGGAATGGTGACTTTTCACGCGCCGATGGTAGCGATGGACCTAGCGAGCGGGCTTACGGCGCGGAGCGAAGCGCAACTTTGGGAAACTCTGACCGGAGAAAGAAAGAGCTGGGAAGTGAAGCTCGGCGAAATCATCCGGCCCGGCAGGTCGGAAGCCCAAATGATGGGCGGTTGTTTGTCGATGCTGGTGACAACGCTGGCGACGCCCTACGAAATCGATACTAAGGGAATGCTGTTGTTCCTGGAAGACGTCGGTGAAAAGCCCTATCGCATCGAACGGATGTTGACGCATCTTAAGATGGCGGGAAAGCTGGACGGGCTTGCAGGTGTCCTCCTCGGCGATTTTGCCGGATGCGAAGGGGATGGGCCTCGGGATGTCAGGCAAGTGGTCGGTGAAATTTTCGCGGCGGCGCCCTATCCTGTAATGATGGGATTTGCGGCTGGGCACGGCGAGGACAACCTCACCCTCCCGTTCGGCGTCAAAATGGCATTGGACGGGCATAACGGAACGCTGGCTCTGATCGAATCCCCGGTGGCGTGATCGATTTTTGTCTCACGCGGTTCCCGCGCGCAGCCAAAGACGACATTGAAGAATTGCGCAGCCATCCACTGAGGGCCGTGACTGACTCAAGCAGTGGTGCAAACATGATGGTGGACGATGGATTTTCATCCCGTTGAAAGCGCGTTTGCGGAGGCCGTCGCGCAGGGAGTTTTTCCCGGCGCGGTGGTGCTGGTGAGCAAGGACGGAGATATCGTCTTTGAGCAGGCGTTTGGAAGCCGCTCGCTCGTTCCTGAAAAAACGCCCTTGAAGCCGAATACCATCTTCGATCTGGCGTCGTTGACCAAGCCGTTGGCCACGACCGTTGCGATCATGATCCTGGTGCGCGAGAAGAAAATTCGTCTCGACGACCAGATCACGCGCTTTATTCCCATGTTCGGTGTCTTCGGTAAAAGCAGCGCGACGTTTCGCCAAATGCTCAACCATTCCTCCGGACTGCCCGCCTGGAAGCCGTTTCACGAAGAGATCGTGAAGATGGAAAAGGCCGGCAGGATCAATTTCGTCGCGAGCCGGGCCGCCAAGAGCTTCGTCTATGAACAAATCCACCGCGAAAAACCGTTGAGCGCCCCGGGCGCGCAAGGTCTCTACAGCGACCTCGGTTTTATGATCTTAGGCGAAAGCGTGGAGGTGCTGAGCAACGCGATGCTCGAGCGTTTCTGCCAGGACCGAATCTTTAAGCCCCTTGGTTTACGCTCCACCGCCTTCGTCGACCTGACCCAACTCAGAACCCGGCGCCTTCAGCCGGTTGAAGAGATGATCGCGCCCACGGAGAACTGCCCGTGGCGGAAAAAGATTCTTTGCGGCGAAGTCCATGACGACAACGCCTACGCGATGGGCGGGGTGGCGGGCCATGCCGGTCTTTTTTCATCCGCCCGAGACATCCACGCTCTGTTGGCCTGTCTCAACCGCTGTCTGCACGGAAAAGACAATTTTTTGCCAAAGGCTTTGCTCGAAGAGTTTCTTGCCAAGGATGAAAAGGTGCCGAATTCAACCTGTGCGCTCGGTTGGGACACGCCGAGCCCGGACAAGTCTGCCAGCGGTACCCATTTTTCGCCTCGGTCCGTCGGCCATCTCGGTTTCACGGGAACCTCTATCTGGTGGGATATCGAAAAAAATTGCCATATTATTCTGCTTTCGAACCGAGTCCACCCCACCCGTAAGAACGAAAAGATCAAAGATTTTCGCCCTCATGTTCACGACCTGATCATGAACGTGATGTTTCCGTGATGAACCATCCAGCGCCGGGGAGCCATATTCATTTGATCGCGATTTGCGGCGTCGGCATGGCGTCGCTCGCCGGCCTGCTTAAATCGCGCGGCTATCATGTGACGGGCTCGGATCAGAATATTTATCCGCCCATGAGCGGTTATCTGGCGGAAATCGGCGTCGACGTTTTATCCGGCTATCAGGCGGCGCATGTCACGCCGCGCCCCGATCTCGTCATTATCGGCAACGCGATATCCCGGGGCAATCCCGAAGCCGAAGCCGTTCTGAGCCAGGGAATTCCCTATATCTCCTTCCCACGGGCTTTGGGTGCATTTCTCATCGGTTCGAGTTCCTCATTGGTCATTGCCGGAACTCACGGCAAGACAACGACCACCGCACTGGCGGCATGGGTGCTGACGCGCGCCGGTCTCGAGCCCGGTTTTTTCGTCGGCGGCGTACCGCTCAATTTCAGCAGCGGCTGGAGCCCCGGTAGCGGGGAACATATCGTCATCGAGGGCGACGAATACGATTGCGCGTTTTTCGACAAGGGGCCAAAATTTCTCCACTATCGCCCGCGCGACGTGATTCTAACCAGCGTCGAGTTCGACCATGCGGACATTTATCGGGATCTCAATCATCTGAAAAGCGCGTTTCGGCGTTTGATGGAGATCATTCCGGCTGAGGGCCGGCTTTTGGTTTGCAGTGATTACGCCGCGGCGATGGAAGTCGCGGCGGCAGCCGAGTGCCCGATGCTGTCTTACGGCGATGATGGATCTTCCGATTGGACTTTGGCCGCAGTCGAGGCGCGCGAAGGTCGAAGCTTCTTCGAACCCTGCTACAAAGGCCGGGCCGAAGGCCGCGTCGAAGCGGCAGTGATCGGCAGACATAACGTGAAAAATGGTCTGGCGGTTTACGCCATGGGACGCGCGATGGGGCTTGAACGGCAGAAGCTATTGGATGGGTTTGCGACATTTGCCGGCGTCAAACGGCGGCAAGAAGTGAAAGGGGAAAGGCGCGGCGTGCTGGTGATCGATGATTTCGCGCACCATCCGACGGCGGTTCGGGAGACCATCCAAGCCGTCAAGGATGCCTATCCCGGCCGGCGCCTATGGGCGATCTTTGAGCCGCGCAGCAACACCAGCCGGCGAAATATTTTTGAAAGTGAATTCGCCCAAGCTCTGGCGATAGCGGACCGCGTCGTGCTGGCGGGTCTTTTTCAGCCGGAAAAGATTCCCGAGGGGCAACGTTTGTCGGTTGCGAAGGTCATCGAGGAAGTTAACCGCTCGACGCGTGACGGTCGCGCTCGCGTCATTGAAAAAGCCCAAGACATCGCGGAATACGTCGCAAGCAACGCCGCCTCCGGCGATATCGTTCTGGTGATGTCCAACGGCGGCTTCGACGGCGTGCAGGAGAAGATACTGGAGGCATTGGCCTGGGGGAGGCCCTCGATATAAACTGAGATCGAAAAGTCTCCCTCAAAACCTCTTGACGCCCCGTTGTCGGCTGAAAAATATGAGCTTCGACATAGCTTGAAGTTGCCAAAGTCGAGAGAAGTCACGCAGAGCCCAGTTTGAGAAAAAGCAGGGTAGAGAAGCTATCGACCAATGACAAGGGAGTCAAAAATGTAAAATCTGTTTACACTCGGGACTGCAATTTCGCTCGCGCTTTAAGCGGCGCACCCAAGATCATAAACTGGGACTTCGGCCACCCTAAGGGGTGTCTTTGCAAGGAGGCTCTCTGCCTTCTGCCAGTCCCCGGCGGCGTA
>JACPFE010000654.1 GCA_016183145.1 Deltaproteobacteria bacterium
GATGCATTCTCCCAGGCGGATTTCTACAAGGGCAAAACGATCAGGGTCATTCGCGGCGGCGGGCCCGGTGGATCCGGTGAGTTCCAGACCAGAGCGCTGGTCAGGTTTCTGGAAAAATATATCCCCGGGAATCCTCATCTGACGGTCGAATTCATCGAAGGCGCTGCCGGCAGAAAGGCCGCCAACGTCATTTATAGTTCAACCAAGCCCGACGGCCTAACGATTGGATCGCTTGGCGCGGGACTGGTGGTGGGGCCGATTCTCGGTCTTCCCGGCAGCAACTATGATCTCGACAAACTGATATACTTAGGCTCCACGGACACTGGCGATCCGTACATCTTTTACACCAAGGGGGAGCTGGGCTTGGACAACCTTGCGAAGCTGCGCGCCGCCAGCGGCCTGCGCTTCGGCGCCCATGCCGTGAGCCATCCGGTCTATGTCACGGCGCGCTTCGTCGCCTATCTGCTTGGCTTGAAAGAGCCGAAGTTTGTCACCGGCTTTACCGGCCCGGAGATTTACATCGCTTTGACGCGCGGCGAGATCGACGCCCACGCCACCGGGGCGGCGCGATTCGTCATCGAGCAGCCTGAGTGGATCGAAAAAAAGCTGGTCCACTTCCACACGACGTTCACCGTTCCCAAGGGGCGTCATCACCCTACCTTCGCTCACGTGCCTGAACTCGGCACTTTTGCCAAGACGGAAACGGAGCGCAAGCTGCTCGATATGTTCCGCGCCTTCCAGTACCCGCGCTGGCCCTACTTTTTCCCTCCGGGAACGCCCAGGGACCGCGTCCAGATCATCCGGGATGCCATGCGCAAGACGTTTGCCGACCCAGAATTTCCCAAGGAGTTCCGTAAACTCATGGGCGATGCCCCCAACCCGCTGGGCGGGGAAGAACTGGAGAAGGCGATTAAAGAACTGCCACGGGACAAAGAGGTTGTCCAGCTCTACCAAAAACTCGCCGGCGCAGACCCGCTGCCGGGGAGATGAAACGAGCATCCCGGCAGAAGCGGCTGTTTGCAACCTTTCATCTTGATTCGTCGCGGAAAGAGATAGCCAACAACTTCACCCAGTCGAAAAACAACCCAACAACCTGGATAGGGTAGCAAACGTTTTCTGGAAAATCGGAAAGATTGAGGTGAAGGTTCCAGGTAGTGAGAGTGACGAGGAGCACTACCGAACGTCTTCACGAAAAAACCTTGCTGGCACAACAGGTTTTACAGCGCTTTAGGTGGTACAGCATTTGCCTTTCCCCGTGCTGGCGCCCGACATTCCCGGCCAACTGAACTACCGGACATCTGGCTGCGCGCAGCGAGGTCTCCGTGACCATCCCTGCTTCCTTCCGCAAGGGAGTTGGAAGTAGCTTTCGGCGTTAGCTGGCTCACTGTCATGAGAGCTTCGCTAGGTGCGAGAGGAGAGGGTGTCTCTTACATAGACAGTAAGGGAGAAGTGAAATGGCGCAGAACCAAAGGCAACTTGGATTTGTCATCGACCTGAACAAATGCATGGGTTGTCAGACCTGCACCGTGGCCTGCAAGGTATTGTGGACCGACGCTAAAGGCATGGACCAGATGTGGTGGATGAAGGTAAATACCATGCCTGGACGCGGCTACCCCAAAGACTGGGAGCAAATGGGGGGAGGTTACGATGGTGAGGGAAAAATCGTGCTCGGCAAAAAGCCTGCTATGGAGGATTACGGGGTGGTCATGGAGTTCAATTACGAGCAGGTCTTCTATGGAGGCAGAGGATCGAAGGTTCACCTGGCACCCATGGAAAAGCCGGGCTGGGGCCCCAACTGGGACGAGGACATCGGCGCCGGGGAGTACCCCAATGGGTATTACTTTTACCTTCCCCGATTCTGCAACCATTGCTGGAAGCCGGCCTGCGCCGAGGCTTGCCCATTCCAAGCCATCGAGAAACGCGCCCAAGACGGTGTGGTTTTCATCGACGATACGAAGTGCGCCCAGTGTGCGGACCACGTCTGCATGGCGGGTTGCCCCTACAAGGAAATCTTCTTTAACGACTTCGCCCATGCCGGCCAAAAATGCAACGGCTGTCTCCCCCGCATCGAGCAGGGGGTGGCTCCCGCCTGCGTGCGGCAGTGTCCGGGGCGATGCATATGGGTGGATTTTCTGGAGGACGAGCAGTCAACTGTCTACAAGTTGGTGAAGCAATGGAAGGTCGCTCTGCCATTGCACCCGGAGTTCAACACCGGGCCAAACGTGTACTATGTCCCTCCTCTGGGCCGGCTTCGGCTAGATGAGAATGGAAACGTTGACGAAGGCAGCTCCCATATACCCATCGAATATCTGAGATCGCTGTTTGGACCCGGTGTGGACCAAGCGCTGGACATCATAAAGCAGGAAATGGCCAAGCGCAGAAAGGAGCCCAAGGAATCGTCCGAGCTGCTGGATTTGCTGATCGCCCGTCACTGGAAGGAGCTTCTTGGGCCCTTCACCGGTGACCCCAGCGAGGTCAAAGCTCACCAGGCGGAGATGGAACGTGAGCGGTGAGATGAGGACGAGCATGGAGCTGGTTTTAGAGAGAAAGGAAGCGATAGCAACCGGCGCGCGAAGCAAGCTGTACGCTCTTTTGGCGCAAGGTTTCCGCTATCCCACGGCTGCCCTCTACGCGGCGGTTAGCGGTGGGCAGTTTCTTTCAGAGGTGAAAGCCGCTGCCTCCCGCCTGCCCTATCCGTTTACGGTTGCGGGGACATTGGGCTCGCAACTTTCCTGGGATCGCCAGCAATTCGAAACCCAGTACATTTGGCTGTTCGATGTAGGAGGCCCAAACCCCAACAATGGGGAATGGGAGGCGCCCTGCTTTCTATACGAAGGGGAGTATGGCGGGGGAAAGCTGAACGTGATGCAGGACGCCATGAGGTTCTACCACCACTTTGGGCTGAGTCTCTCCCAGGAGAAGGGGGAACGGGACCGGCCGGACCATGTCGCCGCCGAGTTGGAGTTTCTGCACCAGTTGACCTTCAAGGAGGCGGAGCTTTGGCAGCAGGAGAAAGGGGCGGAGGCATTACGTCCCTATCGAGAGGCGGAGCGAGATTTTCTGTTGTTTCATTTAGCCGACTTCCTGCCTCAAGTGGCCGGAAAGGTGGTACGGCGAAAGATTTCGTTTTACTCGGACCTTGCCCGCCTGGGGGAGCGCTTCTGCCAGGCGGAACTCGCTTACCTGCAGCGCGTGGCTTAATGTCTCTTTCAGGGATGATTGAGATCCCTCGCTTTCAGGCGAAACAGGATTCGGCGAAATGTGAGCCGAGTGAACATTAGCACCGTATGCGGCGACAAGGGCAACCCACTTCGTCATGCCCGCCCCCGATCGCAGTCGAGGGCAGGCTCCGGCGGACATCCAGGCTGGACTGCAAGAGCACTGGATGCCCGCTTGCGCGGGAATGACGGTCGGAGCCATTATTTAAGGACGAGTAGAAGGAGATAGCCGATGGTCGGTGAAATGCGCTTGCCCCAGTTCGACATGCTGGATGCCGATGCGGACATCCTCCAGTGGCTTAAGAAAGAGGGAGATCAAGTCAGCGAGGGCGAGCCTGTGGTAGAGGTAGAAACGGCTAAGGCGGTCGGCGGTTTGGAAGCCCCGGCCTCAGGTGTGCTTGTTCGTATCGTTGCGCCAGTCGGGGCGACCGTGACTTCGGGTACGGTGTTGGCCGTCATTGAATCAGCCTGAAAGCAAGGGACGCAAACCGACCTGTCTGCGTGCGACGCACAGGCAGAGGAGTGACCTGAGTAGCAAAGAGCTAAACGCCAAGAGCAAAGCGTTTTGAGTCGGCAGACCGGCGACGGTCTTCGGTCATCTGTCCTCGGTCGCTGTTAAGCAAAAGGAGGCAATTTTCATGGAGCCTATTACTAGGCTGGGTAAGGAACTGGATGCGGAAGTCTCTCTTCATCTCTATCGGAAGATGGTGACGATCCGCCAGTTTGAGGAGGTGTCGGGAGCGGCCTACCGGCGCGGGGAATTTTGGGGGCCGACCCATTCTTCGGCAGGGGAAGAGGCGGTGGATGTGGGCGTGTGTGCCGCTCTGGAGTCCGGAGACAAGATCGTGGGCTATCATCGCAGTCATGGCCTATTCATCGCGAAAGGGTCTGAGATCAAACCTCTCATGGCCGAGCTCTTTGGCAAGATTACTGGCATGAGTAAAGGCAAGGGCGGCTCCATGCACCTCTGCGATCGTGCGATTGGCGGAATGTGCTCAAGCGGCGTTCTAGCCTCTTCCCTCCCAGTTGCGGTAGGCGTGGCCTTGGCACTCAAGAAAGAGCGAAAGAACCAAGTTTGCGTAGCTGGCGTAGGAGACGGTTCTTTCGAGGAGGGTCAGGTCGGTGAATCCATGAACCTGGCTTCTCTCTGGAAAGTGCCGCTGGTTTTCTTGCTCTACAACAACAAATATTTTCAGGTGCTCAGTGCCCGGAGTCGCTCCTCGGCGACGATCCTTTCGGATCGGGCCATCGGCTACAACATCCCCAGGGCCGTGGTCGACGGTCAGGATGTGGCCGAGGTCTACCGAGCGGCCAAGGTAGCGGTCGCCAGGGCTCGCCGCGGGGAAGGTCCTAGCCTGATCGAAGCGATGACGTATCGTTACCAGGCGCAGGCGGCCCGAGCCGGCCTGGGTGGCGACGAAGATTTCCGCCCACGTGAGGAGAGGGAGTACTGGTTCAATCGCGATCCGATAAAACTTTTTCGGGTCACTATGCTGGCCGCGAAGATGGCCAATCCGGAAGAGCTGGATGCCATCGAGCAAGAGGTGAAAGTGGCCGTTCAAGAGGCCGTCGACTACGCCCGGAAGAGCCCTTATCCAGATGTGGATGAGATATTGACCGATACTTACTCCCGGCCGCTCCATTCAGTCTGGAATTTACATACGGAGGTGCCGCGAACATGACTGCGCAAATAGCCACTCACCCGGTAACCTACGGAGAAGCGGTTATCGAAGCGATGCGGGAGGAGATGCGCCGGGATTCCAGGATCTTCGTCATCGGGTACTACCTCCCTAACATGCTCTTTGGCTACCATGGCGCCGAGCGTCTGATGGGAGAGCTGGGGGAAGACCGATTCATGATGTCCCCTGTCACCGAGAACGCCATGACGGGAGCAGCCGTGGGCGCTGCCATGATGGGCTTTCGCCCTGTGGTGGACTTAATGGCGCCTAACTTTGCCTACTATGCGACGGATCAACTGATCAACCAGGCGGCCAAGCAACGGCTTACCTCCGGAGGCCAGTTCTCAGTGCCGGCGGTGTTTGTTCTGCATCACGGTGCCACCCGAAGCGGCAGCCATCACAACGACCGATCCCACCAGATGTACGTGCAGGTTCCCGGGATGCAAGTGCTCGCTCCCAGCACGCCCTACGATGCCAAGGGTCTCCTCAAGAGCGCCCTGAGGTCGGATGACCCGGTCATTTTTTACCTCGACAATATCCCAGGGGAACGGTTCGGAGGCCGGCGTCAGCAGATCCCCGACGATGAATATCTGGTGCCCATTGGCTCAGCCGTGGTCCTGCGGGAGGGGAAAGACGTTACTGTGGTCCCGATCTGCTGGCTCCACAAGACGATGGAGGCCGCCACGCAGTTGGAGCAGGAAGGGGTCTCCGTGGAAGTGGTCGAGCCGAGGAGCCTTAAACCGCTCGATGTCGCCAGCATACTGAGATCGGTGGCGAAGACGGGACGGCTTGTCGTTGTGGACTCCGCTCCTCCTCACAGTAGCGTGGCCTCGGAGGTGGCGGCCGTGGTCGCCGAGGAGGCTTTCCCCTATCTGAAGGCGCCCATTCTACGAGTAACGACGCCTGACGTTCATGTGGCGTTTAGGGCGCCTTTGGACGCCGCCGCGTGGCCGTCGAAAGAGCGA
>JACPFE010000092.1 GCA_016183145.1 Deltaproteobacteria bacterium
CGCCGCCTTCAATCCGCGCAGCACATTTTCCGGACTCAGCGGCAGCGTTCTGATGCGCACGCCGGTGGCGTTGAAGATCGCGTTGGCGATGGCGGCCATCGGCGGGACGCAGGCGATTTCGCCGGCAGGTAGAGTCCAGATTCACGCTCGACCCCAACAACTCGCCCCAACAATGTTTTTCACGTCTCTGCGTCGGGCTCTAAAAAGCAGATTCCTATGATTTTTACGTAGAAAATCGTTTTTGCACGACGTGCTTTCTTCAGAAGGAGGAATAACAGCCTGGGTTTTCAGCGCCAAACCAAACTCCTCCAATAATCCAACTGCCTTTTTCTCTCTTCAATGCCCTTTTGCAGAGGCTGCAAGAGTTGACTTGACTCACTACTATTAAAAATATAAGTAGTCGCCATGCGTTGCGCCGGCAGACCTGCACTACCTCTGCCTCTCTATTTCAAGGTGATGATGGAGATCCGGGAAAACATCTTATCGGACGAATGGGCGCCTGGCGCGCAGATTCCAGGTGAGATGGATCTAGCTCAGCGCCTGGGTGTCAGCGTCATTACGATCAGGCAAGCTTTAAGTCAACTGGTTCACCAAGGCTATGTCCGACGCGAAAAAGCCAAGGGGACTTTTGTCAACTGGAAAGGACCGGTCAGGCAATCGGCGAATCTCGAAGTAGAAGCGGATGATTTGGTTACCCTTGATCGTGCCAGCACAAGCTTCAAGCTGATTTCCATCGAACATGTAGCGCCTCCCAAGGAAATTCGCGAGAAGCTTCGCTTGGGAGCGGATGAAAAGGTCGCCCGGATCGTACGCATCCGGTTGTCACAAGGACAACCGCTGGCCCATGTCGTTTCGTATGTCTCGCTCCGAATCGGCTCGAGAATACCGGCAAGGCTGCTGAACATCGCCCCGCTGCCAATCATCATCGAAACCGTCTCGGGCATCAACATTACAGAAGTAAAGCACGCAGTTGCGGCGAGGCTGTCGGATGACGACGTATCGCGTCATCTGGCAATTTCCGCGGGATCCCCTGTGCTCTTGGTCGAAAGGGACTATCTGCACAGAAAGGAAACGATCGTGAGATCTGTAGGTTTGTACCGCAGCGACCTATTCAGCTACAAGCTCACGCTAAAGCGGAAGAAACACTAAATGGATCATTTTCATCAGTGGAGGCATGTATGATGAGCATTGACGCTTTGACGGAACTAGCCGGCAACCGAAGAAGCATCCGTGGATACGATAAGACACGAGATGTTCCCGATGAGATGGTTCGAAAGATTCTGGAATGCGCCCGTTGGGCGCCTTCGGGAGGCAACGGTCAGCCGTGGGAATTCATTGTCATCCGCGACGAGAAAACCCGTCATGAGATCGCCGATCTTTTTCTCAAACAGCAAGAGCACAAAAAGGAGATGGAGATGGCCGTCCGCGGCGATGCGAAGATGACCGGTGACGGGTTCAGGCACGCTCCGGTTCACATCATGGTCTTAGGTGATCCCAGAGTTAAGGAGACCTACCCCGTTAGAACGATGCTGGACAAAGCCGACTCTCATTTCTACACAGGCCTGGCCAGCGCCACCTTGTTGATTCATCTGGCCGCGACTTCCCTCGGCCTCGCCTCACAATATGTCAGCGACGCCAGCTCGCCCTACATGGAAACGATGCTCAAAGTTCTTCTCGGCGTGCCTGAACCCTTGAAGGTTTACCACCTGATTCCTCTGGGCTACGCGAGCAAACCGATTCCCGCCCGGCCAAGGCGCGAAGTGGATGAGATGATCCACTATGAACGATACGACATGGCGAAGTATAGAGACGACCGGGAGTTTCAAAAGTTCGTCATGACCGCGAGCCGCAGGGGTTATTACGGAAAAAGAACCTGGGTCGAAGACGACACGAATCAAACACCGGAGGTTTCAACGCCCAAACAGCAAGAGTAGGAGGCATAGCCATGATGTACATGTTACAGCCCAATGAGCGGGAGCTGAAAAGCCCGCTCGTCGTGGCCATAAAAAAGATATACTTGTCGCTGATCGTTCCGCTATTGCTGCTTTCGGCGTCGTCGCGCAGCGGGATTGCCTGGAGCGCCGGTTCGGCCCCGGAAATCAGAGTCGTCTATTCCTCCTTTTCAGGCAGCAGTGTTCCCGTCTGGATTGCCCAAGAGCGCCGGCTCTTTACTAGACATGGCCTCGAAGCTGACCTTGTCTTCGCCACCGGTCGACGGCCTACCCAGGCTCTGGTTGCCGGTGAGGTCCAATTTATCTCCACTGCAGCCAGTGCCAGTATTCCGGCTGCCGTGGCCGGAGCGGACGTCGTTATCCTCGCCGGCTCAAGCAATGTCAGCCCGTTGGAAATTTTTTCGAAGCCCGATATCAAACGGCCCGAGCAGCTTCGCGGAAAGCGTCTCGGGATCACGACGTTCGGTTCCTCAACGGACGCGGCGGCGCGTTTCGCGCTACCCAAGTGGGGACTAAAGTTAGGCACGGATGTTGTGCTTCTCCAGCTTGGGGGAGTCCCTGAAGTTCTTGCCGCCCTGGGGAGCGGGGCGATCGATGCCGGTATCCTTTCTGACCCGACCACGATCGCAGCTCGTAAAGCTGGATTTCACCGGCTCGCCAGTCTGCGCGAACTCGGACTCAATGTGCAACACGCAGCGATATCCGCCCGGCGTTCCTATGTTCGGGCCAATCCAGATGTCAGCGAACGTTTTTTGCGTGCCTACAGCGAGGCGATTCTTTATTTTCACGCCGATCGGGAAGGCACCCTGCAGGTGATGAGCAAATATTTGCGACGCATGGATCGGGAGTCAATCGTAGAATCTTATGAGAATCATCTGACCATAATCCCCAGGGAGCCTTACCCCACCCTCGAAGGAATTCAGTTCATCTTGGACGAATTGGCCAAAGACGATCCGCGCGCGAAGCGAAGAGGAATCCATGGCACCGGGAATGAATTCACGCATGATGCGAACCAAGTTGGGCTTGGAGATCGCGGCTGAAATCTTCAGCAGCCGGATGCTTTCCATGGGGAACGTTCTATCGCTTTCAATCACATCAGGAAGCGACGAACCTCAATTTTCGCGTCTGGCATTTGGATTCAACGGAGATTTAATGGGCGGTATGCGGGCGCCGATCGAAGTAGGCACAAAACGGGTCGATGTCGCTTTCGTGAATCCGTCGCCGGTCGTCACCATGGCGTATCGCGGGAGAGGGTTCTACAAACGGAAATGGCCCCTTAGAGCGCTGGCTTCGTTTCCTTCACGGGACAGGATTGCGTTTGCCGTATCGAAAGAACTGGGGATCCGTTCCCTGCGGGATATCGCGCGCCGGAAAATACCGCTGAGAATAGCGACTCGATCCTCCGGCGTCGACAACACGACGCATTACACGGTATCCAAAATCTTGTCGCTTTACGGCCTCTCGTTCGCCAAAGTCAAGAAATGGGGAGGCAGTTGGGAAGAATCCCCGTGGCCATCTTCTCCGAGAAGGAAAGAGAGCATCCGGCGGGGCGAAGTTAACGCCGTCTTTGACGAGGGAATCTACACCTGGTTGGATGAGGCTTTGGAATGCGGTTTCGAGGTTTTGCATCTCGAATCGGACGTTTTGAGAACTCTCCAGACAATAGGGTATCGGCGCGCTTTGATCCCGCGCGCACGGCACAAAAGGCTTGCGGAAGACATTAGAACAGTCGACTTTAGCGGCTGGCCACTCATTACACACCGTTGGCTGGACAACGATATCGCCTATTCAATCTGCGAGGCCATCGACGCCAGAAAGGCGGTTATTACGGGGGCCGCTTCAAATTCCTTTTCACCCTGGGGCGAGAAAATATTATCGTGCGAAAGGTTATTTGCGATAGGTTGACTTCTTTGTCATTGGGGTCGTTTATCAGCGCGCGTCAAAACGAAGAGGGGCAGGTTTTAAACCTACCCCTACGACAATCATGTATATCTCGTTTCGGTTTTACTCTAAGCCTTCCCCGCCTCCTTCAGCGCCCTCAACACGTTTGCCGGACTCAACGGCAATGTTTTAATGCGCACGCCGGTGGCGTTGTAGATCGCGTTGGCGATGGCGGCCATCGGCGGGACGCAGGCGATCTCTCCGGCGCCTTTGGCGCCGTAGGGGCCGGAGCCGGGGTAGCCGTGGATGAGCGTCGTTTCGATGCGCGGCATCATGTTGATGGTCGGCATCAGATAATCGACGAAGGATGGGTTCATGGTTCTGCCGTCTTTATCGACGATGACTTGCTCGCAGAGCGCCTGGCCGATGCTCATGGCCGCGGCGCCCTCGATCTGGCCTTCAACGGCGACGGGGTGAATTGGGAAACCGATGTCGTGCACGGCGACGTATTTTAATATCTTCAGATTGCCGGTCATGGTGTCGACCTCGACGATGCAGGCGTGCGTTGTAAACGGCTGCGAGCTGCCGTGGGCCTTTTCTTCGGCCACCGCCGCGACGTTGTCAAAGTAGCCGCGGCCGATCACTTCGCCGATGACGTTGTGCGCGTTGGTGGCGACGGTTTCCAGCGACACCGACTTCGCCGGCGTGCCTTTGACGCGGATCTGTTTGTTGACAATCTCCAGATCCTCCGGGCTGCATTCGAGTTGGGTCGCGGCCATTTTGAAGAGCTGGTTGCGCGCGTCGATGGCCGCGAGTCGAGAGGCGGTGCCTGCGACCAGGATGCCGCGGCTGCCGACCGTGCCTGCGTCCCAGGGGCTGGCGTCGGTGTCGACGTTGACGACCGTGACATCCTCCACCGGCACGCCGAGCTCCTCAGCGACGATGAGCGGAATACCGAACCCGGGGATGGTGCCCATATCGATCTTGCCAATATGGACCGTCACCGAGCCGTCTTCGTTGACCTTCACTACGGCCCCGCCGCCGGGTCCGGCGCTTTCGATCCACGAGCCGGTGGCGATGCCGATGCCTTGGTTCTTGCCGAGAGCGGGCGCAATAAATTGCGCCCCTACCTTTTTGTAACCGATTTTCTCGGCGGCAATTTTGATCGTCTCGCCCAAAGAAACATCGCGCAGCTTGGGAACCCCGACGATCTTATCGCCGGCTTTAGGAATGTTTTTAAGGCGGAACTCCCCCGGGTCCATGTCGAGCTTGGCGGCGATGGAGTCCATGTGCGACTCCACGGCGAAGGCCGCCTGGGGACCGCCCGGACCGCGCACCGGACCGCACACCTGCTTGTTGGTGTAGACGACGTAACCGTCGATATGGCAGTTGGGCATCAAGTACCAGCCGCCGAGCATATTGGTGCAGCGCCCGCCGGCCTGGGCGCCGAAGCCGGAGTAGCCGCCGGTGTCATAAATCACCTTGCCGATGCGCGCCATGATGGTGCCGTCTTTTTTGACGCCGGTTTTGATGTAGAGTTTCGCGCCGGAGCGGATCGTTGTGGAGATAGTTTCTTCGGCTTTATCGAGAACGATCATCACCGGCCGCTTGGCCTTCATCGCCAACAGCGCGCAAATGGGCTCGATCGCCGCCCCCGAGGTGATACCGCTACCCTTGCCGCCGAAACCGCCGCCCAACTCGGCGGCGATCACCCGCACATTGTTGAGCGGGATGCCGAGCGTTTTGGAGATCTCCTGGCGCACCGGAAAGGGTCCTTGAGAATTGGCCCAGACGGTTATTCGACCGTTCGGCTCCACCTGCGCCGCGGCGATGCGCGGTTCGAGATACTGCGGGTGGATCATCTTGGTTTCGTAAACTTCGTTGACGACCACGTCGGCTTCGGCCATCGCCTTCTCGGCATCGCCGACACGGACGGCGGCAAAGCTGCAAACGTTTTTCACCTTGACGCCTTCCGGCAGGTTTTTCGGCAGCGGCATGTCCTCGTGCAGCGTCGGCGCTTCCGGCTTCATCGCTTCCTCCGGATCGATGACCACCGGCAACGGCTCGTAAACGACTTTGATCTTCTTGAGCGCCTGCTTGACGACGGCCGGGGAATCCGCGGCGACCGCGGCGACCGGGTCGCCCATGTAACGCACTTTGTTGCGCGCGAGTATATAGCGGTCGAAATAACTGCGGCCATAGCGAACGTCGGGCGCATCGGCGGCGGTCACAACGGCGTGGACGCCGGGGATTTTCTTCGCTTCGCTGGTGTCGATGCTGATGATCTTGGCGTGGGCGTACTGGCTGCGCAAAATGCCGCCGTGCAGTTGGTCTTTAAGCATCAAGTCGATGCCGTAAATGCCCTTGCCGATGACGCGCTCGACACCGCCCTTGCGGGCAGGGCTGGTGCCGACTACTTTGAATTCAGCTTTTGCCATGACGATGGTCTCCTAATCGGATTAAGAAATTTTCCCGCAAAGGCGCAAAGGCGCTAAGTGACAGGCCAGGGGCCTGTCATCCCGAGCGAAGGCGAGGGATCTAAGAAAGATTTCTCTCTTCGTTCGAAATGACAATACTCCTCCCTTTGCGTCTTTGCGCCTTTGCGGGAGATAATCTTTGTCTCGGTTTCATCTCAACTAAAGTCTCTGCGCCGCGAGCTGGATCGCGTCGACGATTTTATTGTAACCGGTGCAACGGCAGATGTTGCCGGAGACCGCTTCTTCGATTTCTTCCGCCGTCGGTTTCTTGGTGCGGTCGAGCAGCGCTTTGACCGAGATGATATATCCCGGCGTGCAGTAGCCGCACTGCACCGCACCGGTGTCGATGAAGGCTTGCTGCACCGGGTGCAGCTTGTCGCCGTCGGCCAAGCCTTCGATGGTGGTGATCTCCGCGCCGTTGGCGTCGGCGGCAAGCGTAACGCAGGAATTGATCGGCTTGCCGTTATAAATGACCGTGCAGGCGCCGCACTCGCCGGTGTTGCAACAGAGCTTGGTGCCTTTGTATTCCAGAGTGTCGCGCAGAAATTCCAACAATGACGTGGACGCTTCCGCGCCGGCGCTGACGGCTTTGCCGTTGATGGTGGTGGTGATCGTGATACTCATGCTACCTCCTTGCCGGTGGTGGCTTTCCAGGTTTGTTCCAGGCCGCGGCGGGTCAAAGCTTCGACGATCCAGCGGCGGTACTCCGCGCTGCTGCGCTGGTCGCTTATCGGGCTCGATTCCGAAGCGGCCATTGCCGCGGCTTCTTTCAAAAGGCCCGCGCTGAGCGGTTTGCCGCGCAGCAGAGCTTCGGTTTTCGAGGCGCGTAGCGGTGTCGGGGCGACGGCGCCCAAGCCGATGCGCACGTCTTGAAGGCTGTTTTTCGCCGCATCCGGCGTGACTAATACCGCAACACCGACCATGGCGATATCCATCGCGCCACGCACGGCGTGCTTCAAGTAAACGCCGCGGCTGCCCGGCGCCGGGTAGAGAATTTCGATTCCCGTCAATAATCCTTGCGAACCGATGCTGCTCTTCCCCGGCCCCTGAAAAAACGAGGCGAACGGCTCGGTCCTTTCGCCGTCGGTGAAAGCTATCTTAGCTTTCGCGTCCAGGACCAGCAGCGGCGTCAGGGTTTCACCGGAGGGCGAGGCGCGGCAGATATTGCCGCCGATGGTGGCGGTGTTGCGGATCTGCAAGGAGGCGAACTGATGCGACGCCTCCCAGAGTACCGGCAGCTTCTCGCGCACCAGTTTGTTCGTCTCCAGCTCGCGAATGGTCACT
>JACPFE010000651.1 GCA_016183145.1 Deltaproteobacteria bacterium
ATCCAGCCGACCGTGCGGCGCAACGCCTCGAGAATTACAAGGATCGCGATGGCCGCGAGCGTGAGCCGAAGAGCATCCGGATCACCCATGGTTAGCATGATCTCGGTGAAGAATACCGCCGGGTACGATCCGACAGCGAGCCCTAGTAAGGAAAACAGCAGGTCATACCACGGTACCCGATGGCGGTCGGCACGGCTTGAAGGCGGAACGCAGAGAAAAACGGCGCCCAGGACCAGCGCCAGAAACAGGCCGAGGTATTGCTCCTTGAGGAGCGCCAGACCCAAGTAGAAGGGCACATCGGATACGAAGAAGATTCCCGCCAGAGTGATTGCGGTCAGCAGGGACTTCTCCCAGAGGCCCACAATGCCTCGCAGGGATCGGAATTTGGTCAGTTCGATATCAGCCATGCTTCAACCATGGTTTTGGAGCCGACCATAAGTCGTATCATCTCGGAAAAGAGAAGTGGGGCCTCGCCCAGAGGCGAGGCCCCGGCGATCATGCTTCGAGACCTATTTGAGGAAGGGGAGCTCGCCCTTCATCAGGGCTGCTTGATTCCGATCCATATCAGCGGACCACTTCCCCTTTTCCTTATAAAGCTTAATAGCTCCAGAATGATAAGGGATAGTCGCGATGTCTTGGACAAAGAGATCGGGATTCCAGCCCCGCAGCTGCGGGTGAATCGGTCCCAACTCCTTCCAGTGATCCCACCATGTTTTGATAATGGTGTAGGCCAGCTCATCGGACATATGGGTCGAAGCGACGATGGAGATACCGTAGGACCAAATCGGGATATCCGTCTTGATCCCGGCCGGACCGGGCTTGCCGATGCTAATTTGACCCCCTGGCATGATTCCCCCGGCGACGCGGACTCCTTTGGGGTCCTGGCCGGCAGGCAGGAAGCGAACTCCCACACGCGCATCGGCCTCGCTGACGATACCCATTCCCACGGCCGCGACGGCTCCATCCACTCGTCCCTCCATGAGAGCGCGCACTCCGCTAACGACTTCAGGAACAGGTACGGGCTGGACATCCTTGATGCTCACTCCTGCGGTGGAGAGTGTCGCAAGACCCGAAAGGATGTTGGCCGGGAAGGCGGGAAAGTCCCAGGTGAGCCGTTTTCCCTTGAGATCGGCGAGGGACTTCATCGGGGAATCGTTCCGGACAAGAATCCCCAATGACAGGTTGGTGCCCAGCGTGAGCAAGCGCAGGTTAGGGTGAGCACCGTAACGCGACTTGATCGTCGGGGCCCCGGCCGGCAGAGGCTCGGGAGTGACCTTGCCAGTGTAGGCCTGCCAGATCTCGGTCACGTTGATGATGCCGATCTCTGGTTTCCCCTCCTTGTTCGTGGTGGGGATCCATGCCGGGGGGCCTGAGAAGGGCTGCACCACCACGCGAATGGGGCCACGGTCGCTGGCCACCTTTGCCAGTCCCGTGCCCACGGCGTTGAAAACGGTGCCGACCGCGTGGGTGCCGAAGTTAACGCTGCTGGGCAGCGCCTGTTGTTGCGAGTATGCAAGAGGCGGCGCAATCAGAAACGCCGCAGCGAAGATGGTGGAAACTGCTAGCGCGGGGAATCGAGCAAATCTTCGAATGTTCATAGTCCCTCCTCAGAACAGTGATATACCTCGCACGATCTAACTAGTTTTTCTACGGCGTGGCTGACCGATCCGGAATCGAAGAGTGTGACAAGGTGCAGCGGTCGTTCTCGACGTAATGACACCTCCTCGATTGGACGTCGACAGCGCGGTTATCGCAAGCCTGCACCGACGCTAATCAACCCGGCCGGTCTTGTCAAGCCGATCACTGTTCGCCGGCTGCGGATGATCGGTTCACTGGATTTGTCTTCGAACCGCCGCGAATGGGAATCAAAAACCCCCGAGTCGCCGGGCTCACCCATTAGCAGGCAGGTTAAGAGACACATACGTTAGCTGTGAAAAGAGAAAAAATTTGTGGCTCTACCAGGGCCGGTCAATTGTCCAAAATCTTTTTTACCTTCTCTACGACCTCGGGCGGTTGCTCCAAGACCTTCTTCGCGAGAGCTTGCAGTTCCTCTCCTGGACTTGGATCGACATCCATCCTGCCTTTTTTGGCCTCGGCGAGAAGCCCGGGATCTTGCAAGGCCTTGGCATAGGCCGCGCGCAAGATTTTCACAAGCTCAGGAGGGGTTCCGGGAGTTGCCATCATCGCCCGGCCGAACTCGTCGGCGCTCAGGAGCACCTCAGCCAGTCGCCGGCCGGCCTCCGGGGTCTTGTATTCATTCATGAGTTCCCAGATTGTCGGCGCCTCGGGCACTCTGGGATCCCGTTTGCGCGCCGTCTGGAGGAGATGACGATCGAAGTTCTTGTGGTGCCAGGTCAGAAAAGGCTCGCGGCTAAAGTGGGCAGCCATGTCGCGGGCACTGCAGATCACTTCGCCTCTTTCCATAGCCAGATCGATTTCTGGGCCGCCCCGATAGCCGATAACGAGGTTGAATTTCGTGCCAACCGTTTCCTCGAGAAGCTTAGGTATGAAGTAGGCACCGCTTGCGGTTCCCGAGGCACCACATTTCGGCGGCTCTTTGGCACGGATCACGTCTCCAATGGTCTTGTAGGGCGTATCGGCGCGCAGGTAAAGTATCCGCGACCATTTTTCCTGCGTGCCGATCCATTCGAACTTGCGCACGTCGAACTTAACCTCTTGGCGCCCCACCAGCTGATCGAGGTACAGAGCAGCGTTGGGCATTCCGACAGTTAAACCGTCAGGCTTGGCGATGTTGTAGACGTAGTTGGACGCGATTAGCGAGCCCCCTCCAGGCATGGTCTGCACGATCATGTCGGGATTTCCGGGCAGATACTTAGGCATGTAGCGAGCAAGCAGGCGTGCCCAGCGGTCGGCAAGACCCCCGGATGCAAAACCCACAATGATCCTGATTGTTTTGCCTTGGTAGTAAGGCGTGGGTTGCGCATATGCTTTGTTGCCGAAAAATTCGTACGGTACGACAAGTGAGACCCATGAGGCAAACCCTAAGGCGCTAAGGGTCAGCAGAACCCGCAAGCTCATGCTGTCCTCCGTTCCCCTCATCCACCGGGTCGCGGCTTTACTTTTGATGTTTCTCATCCGACCTGGATGTTTCCCGAAATCACGACGGCGAAGTCTTTACCACGGGCCGTAAAGTCGCCGGCGTTTAAGGATAACACGGGCGACAAAACCTAGC
>JACPFE010000115.1 GCA_016183145.1 Deltaproteobacteria bacterium
GCTTCGCCCAGTAGCGATAAGCTTTGAGCCGCCACTCGAGCATGAACTCGGGCTCGTGCTTTTTCGCCGATATCAGACGAACGATATCTTCATTCAATCCGGGCGGTACGGTATCCGCCTCGATATCGGTGACGAAGCCGTACTTATACTCACCCTGGGTGAGCTCTTCGACGGCATGGGTCTCGGTTTTCATTTTTGCGTTTCCTAAGTCTTACGAAACCATGAACGACTGCCCGCAGCCACAGGCCTTCTTGACGTTCGGATTCTGAAAGACAAACCCGGACTGCATAAGCTCGTCTTTGTAATCCAATTCGGTGCCGCTCAAGTAAAGCAGGCTCTTCATATCCACCAATACTTTTGCGCCGTCCTTTTCGAAAATCTTGTCGGTTGTTTTGGGTTGATCGAAATCGACTTTGTATTGCAAACCCGAACACCCCCCGCCCACCACCTTCACCCTCAGCCCCTGGCCTTCGCGATTCTCAGCGGCAACGACCTCTTTGATTCTTGCCGCGGCACGGTCGGTTAAAACGACTCCAATGGCCATACCTTCGTTCCTCCGCAAACCGACGGCTATGAAACTCTCTCCCGTAGATTTATCTCGGCTTGACGCCGGTTTTGTATCTTGGCCTTTTTGGCTTTGTAAACAGGCGATAGCGCTCTTAATCGGCGCACTTCCTCGACGACGCGCTTAATCGTGAAATCGACTTCGTCTTCAGTATTAAACCGGCCCAAGCCGAAACGAATCGAGGTATGGGCCAGTTCTTCCGGCACACCAAGCGCGCGCAGCACATAGGAAGGTTCCAAGTTTGCCGATGTGCAGGCCGAGCCGGTGGAGACCGCGATTTCCTTGAGCGCCATCAAAAGCGACTCGCCTTCCACGTAGGCAAAGCTCATATTCAAGTTCCCCGGCAGCCGCTTTTTCGGGTGGCCGTTGATAGTGACTTCATCCAACTCGCCGAGAATGCCGTCTTTAAGTCGCTCGCGCAGCCCAACGAGCCGCTCGGCCTCCGCCGTCGTTTCCCTTTGTGCGATCTCGCAAGCCTTCCCCAAACCGACGATGCCGGGAACGTTAAGCGTTCCAGAACGCATGCCGCGCTCGTGCCCCCCGCCGTCGATGATCGGCGCAAGCTTGACGCGCGGTTTGCTCGACCGCACATAGAGCGCACCGATCCCTTTCGGGCCGTACATTTTGTGCGCCGTCAGAGAAAGCAAGTCGATGTCCATCTCGTCAACGTCGACGGGAATCCGGCCGACTGCCTGGGTCGCGTCGGTATGGAAAACAACCCCTTTCTCCTTCGCCAAGCGGCCGATCTCTTTGATCGGCTGGATCGTGCCGATCTCGTTGTTGGCCTGCATGATCGAGATAAGAATCGTCTTATCCGTAATCGCGTCGTCCAGCCGTTGGAGATCGATCAGACCATCGCGGTCCACCGGAAGATAGGTCACGCGATAGCCATGCTTCTCTAGAACCTTGCAGCTATCCAGGACCGCTTTGTGCTCCGTGACGCAGGTCACGATATGATCGCCCTTTTCCTTGTAAGCCTCAGCGACACCTTTGACGGCGAGATTGTCGGACTCCGTCGCGCCGCTGGTAAAAACGATTTCGCGCGGCGACGACGCGCCGATTATTCTTGCGACCTGCTCCCGCGCCGTATCCACGGCGGCTTCGCTTTCCCAACCGAAGGCGTGGCTCCGGCTCGCGGCATTGCCGAACTTCTCCGTAAAATAGGGAAGCATCGCTTCCAACACCCGTGGGTCCACCGGAGTGGTCGCGTGATTATCCATATAGATCGGAGTTTGAACCTTCATATGATCCCGCTAAGCCAACAACGCCGGCACAGTGCGAACGGCGTCATATTCCAGACTATTTAGGTATGATATCAAATTAACTCAATCGGGCCTTCGAGTCAACTACTTTTACAATTAGGTAACTGGTTGAAATCTCAATGAATTATTGATCGAAGCGATCGGGGTGACGGGCGAGATCAAACGGTTCAGAGCTGTTTCAATAGCTTTCTTAAGTATTGACCAGTCGCGGACCGATCGACGGCGGCGATATCTTCGGGGGTTCCTTTGGCCACAACCTGGCCCCCGTCCACCCCACCCCCAGGCCCGAGGTCGACGACGTAATCTGCCGATCGGATGACATCGAGGTTATGTTCGATCACTACCATCGAGTTCCCTTCATCGATTAGACGATGAAGCAGTTCCAAGAGTTTCCTCACGTCGTCGAAATGGAGGCCGGTCGTCGGTTCGTCCAGTATATAGAGGGAACGGCCGGCGGACCGCCGCGCCAGCTCCCGGGCGAGTTTGACGCGCTGCGCTTCGCCGCCCGAAAGCGTCGAAGCGGCCTGATCGAGGCGAAGATAATCGAGGCCGACTTCTCTCAGCGTGCGCAGTTTTTCGTAGACGGCGGGGATAGTATTGAGCAATTGCAGCGCCTGATTGACCGTCATTGCCAGCACATCCGCGATGCTCAGCCCTTTGTACCTCACCGCCAACGTCTCGCGGTTGTAGCGCGAGCCCTTGCAGACATCGCAGGTGACCGTAACTTCGGGAAGAAAGTTCATATCGACCCGGATAACGCCGTCGCCGCTACAGGCATCGCAACGGCCGGCGCGCGCGTTGAACGAGAAACGATCCGCTTTGAAACCGCGAACCCTCGCCTCGGGCAATTGCGCGAAGAGCTCCCGGATCGGATCGAAAAGACCGGTATAGGTCGCCGGAGTCGAGCGCGGCGTGCGCCCGATGGGGGCCTGGTCGATGCCGACCACCCGGTCAAACATCTCCGATCCGCTCAGCTCGTCAAACGCGCCGACCTTCGCCTTGGCGCGGTATAGTCTTGCCGCCATGGCGTTGTAGAGAATATCCATGACCAGACTGCTCTTGCCGGCGCCGGAAACTCCGGTTACACAGGTCAGCGTGCCGACCGGAATTTCCACCGTAACATTTTTAAGATTGTGCTGCCGGGCTCCCTTGATTACGAGAAAGTGGTCGCTGCCTTTACGCCGCAGCGGCATGGCGACCTCCAGGCGGCCCGATAAATATTGGCCGGTAAGGGAATGACCGTCGCGCGCCAGCTCCTGCGGCGTCCCCTGCGAGACGATTTCTCCGCCTTCATCCCCCGCTCCCGGCCCCATGTCGATAACGTGATCAGCGGCCAGTATCGCTTCCGGGTCATGTTCAACGACGATCACGCTATTGCCGCGATCGCACAGCTGACGCAGTAGCGACAAAAGCCGTGCGTTGTCGATCTGATGCAGTCCGATGCTCGGTTCGTCGAGAATATAAAGCACTCCCGTCAGGCTCGAGCCGATCTGAGTGGCGAGCCTGCCCCGCTGAGCTTCGCCGCCCGAAAGGCTAAGGGACGGACGGTCGAGGCTCAGGTAACCGAGCCCGACCTGGAGCAAGAATCCAAGGCGATCGGTGATCTCGCCCAATGCTCTCTGGCCGATCCGCTTGCGCCTCTCGTCCAAGTCGAGCGACGCGAAATACGCGAGCGCTTGATTGACCGGAAGCGAAGCGACTTCGGCAATGCTTTTGCCGCCGAGCTTTACCGCGAGGCTCTCTTTTTTCAATCGCGCGCCGCCGCATTCCTGGCATGGCCGGGCGTCGTTTTTTTCTTCGCTTCCTCTTGATTGCCCGCGTTCCTTCAAGTCCACCCCCAATCCGGCGCAAGCCGGATCTCGGGAAGCGCGATCCCGCATTGCACGCAAACGAATTTCTGACTGAAGATCAGTTCCTTCTCCGCCTCCGCCTCCTGAACTGTTTGCATCCCGATCTTGATCACCCGCTCTCCCATGCGCGAGGCGATTTCAAGCGAATCCGCCAACCGCTTTTCTACGCCTTGGCGCAGCACGAGCCGGTCGACGATCAGATCGATCCGGTGCGGCCGATCTTTTTCAAGATGGATTTCTTCCGACAGTTCGCGCACCGCACCGTCGACCTTCACCCGGGCAAAACCTTCCCGCGCCAACTCGCTGAGCCGCTCTCGATGATCGCCTTTGGAATCCGACACGATGGGCGCCATCACCAGAACTCGGGTCTGCGCTGGAAGAGTAAGCAAGTGGTCGACGATCTGCTCCACGGTATGCGCCTGTATCTGCCGGCCGCATTGAACGCAGGCCGGCTCGCCGATGCGCGCGAAGAGCAATCGCAAGTAGTCGTAAATTTCGGTTACCGTGCCGACGGTCGATCGGGGAGTGTAACTGCCGGCTTTTTGCTGGATGGCGACGGCGGGAGAAAGCCCGTCGATGAAATCGACATCCGGTTTTTCCAACTGCCGCAGGAACTGGCGCGCGTCGGCGGCGAGCGACTCCAGGTAACGCCGCCGTCCTTCGGCGTAAAGCGTATCGAAAGCGAGAGAAGATTTGCCGGATCCGGAAACGCCGGTGATGACGACCAGTCGATCGCGGGGAATTTCTAGATCGATGTTCTTGAGATTATGGACTCGCGCCCCTCGGATGACGATCTTGCCCGTCATCTGCGATCCTATTGGCTTTCCAGCTCCCTGAGTTTTCCTTCAACGATGGCGCGATACTCTTTGAGCTTTTCCGCCGACTGCGCTTCGAAGCGCAGCACCAGGGCCGGCTGGGTGTTGGAGGCGCGGATCAGGCCCCAGCCTTCGGAGAACTGCACCCGCACGCCGTCGACATCGATGATCTGGTAGTGCTGGCGGAAATACTCCTTGGCTTTTTCCGCGATGGCGAACTTTTTGTCATCCGGGCAATCAACCCGGATCTCGGGGGTCGAAATGGTTTTCGGTAGATCGGCCAACAAAGCCGACAGCGGCCGGTCGGCTTTGGCGAGAATCTCCAACAATCTAAGGGAGGCGTAGACCGCGTCGTCGAAGCCGAAGTAACGCTCCTTGAAAAACATATGGCCGCTCATTTCTCCCGCCAACAGCGCGCCGGTCTCTTTCATCTTCGCCTTGAGCAGGGAATGCCCCGCTTTCCACATGATCGGCTTGCCGTTATGTTTCGCGATGTCGTCATAGAGCCGCTGCGAGCACTTCACTTCCGAAATGATAACTGCTCCGGGATTGCGCTGGAGCACGTCGCGGGCGAACAGGATCAGCAACTCATCGCCCCACATGATATTGCCGCTCTCATCCACCGCGCCGACCCGGTCGGCGTCGCCGTCATAGGCGATTCCCACGTCGGCTTTTTCCTTTCTGACTTTTTCAATGAGCATCTCTAAGTTCTCGGGTACCGTCGGATCGGGATGGTGGATCGGGAAACGGCCATCAGGCGTGCAGGCGATTTCCCAGACCGTGCACCCGAGTTGCCGAAAAATCGGCGGCGCTACCGGTCCGCCGACGCCGCTGCCGGCGTCGACGACGACTTTCAGCGGCCGCGCCAATTTAGGGACATCGCGCATTAGATAATCGTGATAGGGCGGCACGATTTCATAGCGTTCGACTTTACCGCCGGGTTTTTCGCGGAAATCGCTACGCTCCATCTTGGCCCGGATCTCCTGAATCTGCTGACCGTAAAGCGTGTCCTTGCCGACGCACAGCTTGAAGCCGTTGTACTCGGACGGGTTGTGGCTCGCGGTCACTTGAATGCCGCCGTCGACGTCGAGATGGAAAAGAGAAAAGTAAAGCAGCGGCGTCGGGCAGACTCCGATGTCATAAACTTGAAGCCCCGTCGAAGCCAGGCCCTCGATCACCGCTTCGGCGTAGGGATCGGAGGTCGCGCGGCAATCGCGGCCCACGGTTACCCGCTGGCCGCCCTTTTCAGCGATGGTCGTGCCGTGCACCTTGCCTAACAGCAAGGCGAAATCTTTATCGAATTCCTTTTCCGCCAAGCCGCGGATATCGTATTCGCGAAATATCGTCGGATTCACTTTCACCTCGGCCTCCGCTTAATTTTCCGGCGCGCCAGCCGCGCCGCCAAAAGGATCGCCTCTTTCATGCTCGATTCATCCGCCTCGCCCTTGCCGGCGATATCATAGGCGGTGCCGTGGTCCACCGACGTGCGAATGAACGGTAGCCCCAAGGTAAGCGCCACACCGCCGAAAAAATGATGCAGCTTCAAAGGAATAAGACCCTGGTCGTGATACATGCAGACCACTGCGTCATAATCGCCGCGCGCCGCGTGATGAAACAAACTGTCGGCAGGCAATGGTCCCTGGGCTCGGATGCCCATCCGCGTCGCCGCCCGCACCGCCGGCGCAATGATCTTTTTTTCCTCTTGGCCGAAAATCCCTTCCTCGCCGGCATGGGGATTCAAGGCCGCAACCGCGATGCGCGGCCGCGCAATGGCAAAAAACTCGCGCAGGCTGCGGTGCGTCAATTCCATCGTCGTGCGAATGCTGTTCCGCGTGAGTCCGCGCGATACTTTCATGAGCGCCACATGGCCGGTCACCGGCACGACCCGCAACTTGTGGCCGATCAGCATCATGCGGCATTCAGGCGTGCGGCCGATTTCAGCAAGCAGCTCCGTGTGTCCCGGGTAATCGTAACCCGCGTCGATGAGACTGCTCTTGCTGATCGGCGCCGTGGCGATGGCATCGGCGAACCCGGACAACGCCAGTTGGGCGGCCACGCAGATGTAACGGTAGGCCGCGTGCCCGGCCGCTCTCGCGGGGGTGGCGGGACGCGATTGCTCCGCCCCAAGCTCCGACAAAGAGCAAACCACAAAGCAGTCCCGTCGGCTCAACATCGGCAAGAGCGGCTGCCCGGTTTGCCAGCGAATCAATTGCGGGAATTTTTTTCCACCGAGCCTTGTCCGATTGAGCACACCCCAATCCCCCAGGATCACGGGGTGGCAGACTCTGTGGATCTCAGGATCCCTCAAAGCCTTGAGAATCACCTCAGGACCGATCCCGGCCGGATCGCCCATGGTGATGGCGACGATGGGTTTGCGCAATCTCGACTCCAGAAGAAATCAGATCAGAGCGTTGGGCGATTATCCCCACTTAACAACCCCGAGGCAAGAGATCAGGGTTTTTTGGAGGAGAAAGGATTGAGCGATTCGATGATGGAGGAGAAAAAACCACCCGATTGCTTCTCGGCAGGCTTTTCAGGGGGCGGCGGGGACAAAACATCTGGGACGACGTCATCATTGGCCTCGGAAGTGAAAAGCGGCACTCCGAAGACGCTGACGATCTTCTTCCCGTACATCGGGCTATTGGGATCATTTTCTTCTACGTCGATTTCTTTGGTGACGTAGGAGAGCGGGTTCAAATAACTATACCAGCTTCGAGGCGTGCTCTTGTTCAAGCGCGGCGATCCCGCCACCAGTGAATCCATAGTGCCGCCTTTAACGTCCTCGGCCTTGAACACGACCCCCGGGATTTTGACATCGACGTGATGCTTCTTTCTCAGGTCGCTCTTGACCCATTTACCGAAACGCTCGTCCAGCGCTTTGACGTAGAGTTCCTCCTTGATCTTGGGGGCTACGGTGGCAAACGGCAGTACCTTTCCCGGATCGCGGGCCTCCAATTTGACGATATGGACTCCCAGGCTCGAACGAAACGGCTCGCTCACCTGGCCCACGGATAATTTTTCAAAGGCGACATCTTCGATCTCCTTGACCAACGTTCCACGCTGCACCCAGCCGATGTTGCCACCGTCCGCGTGGCCCGCGCCTTCTGAATATTCAATCGCCAATTTGGCGAAATCCTCGCCGGCCTTTAATCGTTCGTATAGCGCGCCGGCTCTACCGAATATGGATCGGGTCTCTTCCTCGGATGCCTTTTCCCGCACGGACAATAGGATATGGCGCAACTGAGCGCGTTCTCCCGACCGGTAATTCTTCATGTTGAGTTTGTAATAGCGCTCGGCGTCCTCATTGGATATATTGACCTTGGCGCGGACCTGGCGGTTAATCATTTCATTCTTTTCGAGCTCGCTTTTCACCGATGCCCGGTAGCCGGCCAAGGTCTGTCCCTCTCGGCTTAAGGCGGTCTTAAGATCGTCGTCGCTCAGTTTGTTGCGCGCTTTGATCTGGGCAATATACTCGTCCACTTCCGCGTCGCTGACTTTGATGCCCGCTTCGCGGATCTCCGTTTCCAGCAGTTTCTCGGTGATAAACTGTTCGAGGACATCCCGGTCCGCTTCATTGATGCGGTTCAAATCCCCCGTCGGGAATTCAATTTTACCCTTGGTCTTCGCAAAAACTTTGATATTGGTCAGCGTGTAAGGCTCGCCGTCGATGACCGCGATCAGTTGTTCAATGACCGCCGCCGAAAGCATCGCCGGCAAGCTAACGACAAGAAAAAGGCAAAAGAGGATGCGGACTGGTAGCGCTGGCCTCATCATAAGCGGGCGAACCTGACGTGAAGTTACCCTTAACCGCTACCACACTCGGCGCAAAAAACCAAATCCGGCGGGGCTCTAGCCCGAATTGTTCACGCTACGAGGCAAAGTCATTACACAGTGTCGGTTGAGGGGTGAGCCTAGAGGAGCGAAGGCACCGAGACGAAAAATTTCAATGGCGTGGTTCGCACCCAACCAAAGGCCCGCGCTTTTCCCAGATCCACGCTCAGTGAAAGAGATTCTACAATGACCCCAAGTTCGGCGGGAAAGCTCTTTAGCGCGCCGGCCCACCGGCCAAGACCTTGAGAAGACGCTCAACTGATACCCTATCGCGCGGATAAGCGGCAACGGCCAAGCGCGTGCAGCCGGCGGCAAAGTAACGGTCCAGAGTACTCCACAGATCCTTGCCATTGCCGACCGCGATTAGCGAGGTCACCATCGGCTCGCTCGCCTCCCGCTGCGCGCGCTCTATCTCTCCCCGATCGAGCAAGTCCTCAAGCGCGAGCAGCTCAGCGCGAAATATTGGTTCCTGGGTTTCAATCATCCTAGCCGGATTGCTTCGGAATCGCTGCATGAAAGTCGAGCGGGCATGGGCGAGGGCGGCCTCGCGATCCTCCGCGGGGCAGCAAGTGACGATCGCCATCAGCTCCAGGCACTTGGGATCTCGTCCCGCTCGCTGCGCGGCGCTGCGGAACTGCTCTACCTGGAAATTTTTAATGTAGTACGGCGTAACCACGTTGGTGATCAGCCCGTCCGCCATTTCTCCGGCCAGGGCCACCATGCGAGGCCGGGTAGCGCCAACGTAGATGGGCAGGTTGTGACGCAGTGGGCGGAAACCCAACCGCGTGTCGACCCCGGCGAAGAAACGTCCGTTGTGCGTGAATCGCTGCCCGCTGAGCGCTTTACGGATGAACTGGATGTATTCCCGCAGGCGCGCGAGCGGCGCCTCCAGAGGAATGCCGTGGCCCAGATCGTTCCAGGGATGATGGCCAATGCTCAATCCCAAGCTGGCGCGGCCATGTGACAGTTCATCGAGCGTCGCTATCGCCATAGCGATTTGCAAGGCCGACCGACTATAGACATTAATAATTGCCGTGACCAGACCGATGGAATTTGTCACCGCCGACATGGCACCGAACAGCGCGACGGAATCCTTACCGATGTCCTCGTTCAGCCAGACGCTATCGAAGCCGTCCTTTTCGGCCTGGCGCGTAAGCTCCAGGATATCCCGGCATGTCAGCTCGTTGCTGGCGCCTTCGCTCTTCAGGTCCACACCGATCAACATCTTAGATACCTAGGAAATGTTGAACAGAACGGCTCAAGGAAAATTTATCCCGCCAAGACGCAAAATTTTAATTCGAATTTCGAAATTCGAAATTTTTCTTGGCGCCTTTGCGCCTTTGCGGGAC
>JACPFE010000652.1 GCA_016183145.1 Deltaproteobacteria bacterium
CGTCGAGGATCCCAGCATCGGACTGGAAAAAGTCGAACGCATCCTCGATGCGGCCCATGCGCTTTCTCTCCAGTGCCGGCGCAATCTCGCCATTCGCAAACAGTCGGAAGAGGAACAACTGGAGGCCAAGCTCGAAGAGTCGAAACCGACTCGCGACGCCTTTCAGTCCGTCCATCGCCGCAAGGAATGGGTTGCGCCGGACCTTGCTAAAATACCGCCTTACCCGGAGGAGGATATTCTGATTTTCATTCGGGATCACAACCCACAGCTAACCGAATGGGAAAGAGATCTGTTGACGATTGTGCACGAGCAGGCGCGGTACTTCATTCCCCAGATGGAAACCAAGATCATGAACGAGGGCTGGGCGAGCTTCTGGCACAAACGGATCCTCGAAGCGTTGGAGCTGCCCCAAGAGCTACGCATGGAGTTCATCGTGCGCCACACGCAGGTGCTCAGTCCGGTCCTCGGCGGGCTCAACCCCTATCACGTAGGCATGAAAATCTGGGAAGACATCGAGCGGCGATGGACCAACCCCGACCCCGAAGAGGAAAAAGAATTCGGCCCCAAGAAAAAAAGTGCCGTCGAGAAGCTCTTCGAGGTTCGCGAAGTTGAACGGGACGGCTCCTTTTTGCGCCGCTATCTCACCGAGCAACTGGTCCGCGATCTCAACCTGTTCGAGTACCAAGCTCGCGGCAACGACAAAGTCATCAGCCGCGTCGCCGATGAGGAGAGCTGGCAGGGCATCAAGGACACTTTGATTCAAAACGTCGGCACGGGAACGATTCCGGTGATCAAGGTCGAAGATGCGGATTATAACAATAACCGGACGCTGTTCCTTAAACATTCCCACGACGGCCGCGACCTCCAGCTCGAGTACGCCGAGAAGACGCTCCAATACCTGCAACAATTGTGGGGACGGGAAGTGGCCCTTGAAACCATCGTCAACGGTAAGACCACATTGCTTTGCTTTGCCGACAACAAATTGACCATGAAATCCGAATCGTAAGCTTCCTCCGGCCGCGCCCGTTCTTGCGCAATGCGCCGCGCCATGTAACTTTCAAAGGTAAGGGAGCAGCGCGGTAGTGGCGACAAATTTCTCGGCGATTCAAGCTTGCCTCACCAACGGACTCGATCCGGCCGAGGTCGGCGCCCGGCGGATCGCCGGGGTCATCGGTGACTCCCCTTCTCGCTATTCCAAGAGCCCGGCCTTGTGGAACGCGGCCTTTGACCGGTTCGGCATCCACGCGGTGTATCTCCCGTTCGATATTGCGGCGGGCCGTCTCAAGGACCTAACGTCGGTGCTGCGAGATTCGGCGGGCGTTCTCGGATGCAACGTCACCGTGCCGTACAAACAAAAAATCATCGAATGCCTCGACGATCTCGATCCCCGCGCCGCGCGCATCCAGGCGGTGAACACCATCGTCCGCACCGCCGCTGGCCGCCTCGTCGGTTACAACACCGACGGGGCCGGATTTATCGAAAGCCTCCGCTCGGCGCAGCCCGGAGAAGAAAGACCCCTTGTCGAATCCTTTAAAGGCTTGCGCGTCATGATACTCGGCGCCGGCGGTTCGGCCCGCGCCGTCGCTTTCGCGCTCGCCGAAGTCGCGGAAATTGGCGAGATCGTTCTCTGTAATCGCACGATGGAAGCCGGCGCCGCGCTGGCCAGGGAAATCGGCGCCATCACACCTCAGGTTCGCGCTATTGGAGAAAATGACATCGCCGCGCAAGCTTCCAAGATGAACCTGATCGTTAACTGCACGGTCAAAGGTCAGGGGGGGCTTCGCCACGGGGCGGATGGCAACGTAGCGACGCTGGAACCCTACTCCGCCCTGGCCGCGGCCCGGCCGAAATCATTCCCGACTACCATCGGGCGGGAAGCAGATTTTATCCCGTTATTCCAGGCAGCCTGCCGCGAGGACATCGACGCCAACAACGACGCGTCCATGGCGATCGCCATCTCGATTCCCAAAGAATGCGGCTTTTACGACTTTGTCTACCACCCCGAGGAAACAATCTTTCTCCGCCAAGGCAGATTGACGGGCCATCGGACTGTCAACGGCAAATCCATGATTGTTTGGCAAGCCGCGCTGGCGTTCTGCAATCACATCTGTAAAAACGAACTCGAAGCGAGGAAACTGAACGGTCCTGGGATCGTGAGTCGAGTTGCCGAAATCATGTTCGGCGCCTGGTAGGGGCTCAGGAAGAGCGGCAAGCTACGCTCAAAGCGTGGGTGCTGTCACTATTCCGGGCCAGAAGGTGTCGCGGCTGGATTCGTCCTGGTGGAAGCCGTTTCCGTCCGCAACAACCTTTGTGCGACTAGTCGGCGGTCACGACGACTGCTCATTGTGCCAGCATTCATCCAAGATACTACGAAATAACTCGTTCAGCCTCTCTGCAGCCGGTGCCGCATCAGACCGGTCGGAGGCCGTTTGTTCGAGTCGCGCCATTTCGCTTTCAATAAAGTCGCTAATGGCTGGTATACGAGGTCCGCGGTCGAGCTCGGCTCCGGCCCGTTTTGCCGAGACGAGATTGCCGATAGCGGTTAGCAGCGTTGGATCATCAACCGTGGCGTCGACAAGCTTCTGGAACTCAATGGGTACAGGACCCCGTCCCTGATCAATCCACAGCATCGCGAGAAGCGGGCGCAGCACATAGAAGTACTTCTTGCGCCAGACCGTGTCGCCTCGGAGATATTCTCTCACATTCCCTCTGGCCATATGCAGGTAGTGATAGAAGCTTGATTTAGGCGAATAGAATTCTGGCAAAAGCGCGCGAAGCCGGTTAGCAAACGAGAAGCGCTCACGATAAACAAGAGGGCACTGCAGCCATTCCAAAAGCGGTGGATTGGATTTATGAAAAAGCTTAAGTGCCTTTCGAATGTCCCAACCACTGAGGTCGATCTGATCCGGTAGCGGCTGTTCAATGACATCCCGTCGGTTTTCCAGGTCGATCGAAAGGTACCATTCGGGTCGACGCACATATATGAACCGAACATCATAGTCCGAGTCAGTTGAAGGAAAGCCCCAAGCCCGACTGCCGGACTCGACCGCCAACAACACAATCACACCCTCGACCTGTTCCACTTTTTCGAGAGATTGCCGAATGGAGATGATTACCTGATCTTCCATACTAGCCGGTTAGCCGCCGAGCATGCCTTTCTTTTTGCCAAGCGTTTCCAGCAGATGGCGATAATGAATTTCCAACTCGTCGCCGTCCTTGGCGAGCAAGCTGGCCCGGTCGAAGCCTTTGGAAATGGGCGACGGCTTGTTGAACGGCGACCGGCTCTGCTCATCCGCCATCTTGAGAAACAGCAGCAACGTCAACTGCTCAGAGCCGGTCCTGAGCCACGCCGAAGGATAGTCGCCGTACGACAACCCGCCTGCCTGTGCGTGTCCGCACGCAGACAGGTCATCCCGCCGGATGTTGCAGTAGTTCCAGAGTTTCTGGACCAGTTGATGTGATTGATCGGCCATGTAGGAACAATGTGCTGTAAGAACTATTCGGACAATTGACGATTCATACGGCAGCTATTTGTCATGCGCTCCGGTTGGGGGTCAAGCAATTCCATAAGACGGTTTCCGAGGCCAGTCGGGTTGTCTACGCCCGCATCAACCTTGCGTGCGTGATTTCTCTCTTGAGAACCGGACGAACCTGCGGAGCGTCCAACGTCGCGATCGCTACCGTTTCGCCGTGACGCGTCAAAAATTCCACCTCAAACGCTTCGCCCTTTTTGTACACGTGTATCACGGTGCCGACATCGCCGGTTTTCAGTCCTTGATCCTGGATACCCTTTTTTAAGACAACGCGGTCATGTTCCTTGATCATTAGATATCTCCTAAATAGGAGGCCGTTCGTGATCGTGCCGGCTGGGTCTCTTCAAGACGCCCGATTGGGGCCCCTGATCCCGCTTCGCCCGATTTGAATCAACCCCACTGCCGCAAAGGCTAAACCGAACCACTGGGCTTCGGTCAAACCGAAACCTACCGCCGGATTGATGCGCCAGAATTCCACCGCGAAGCGCGCCAGCCCGGTGAGAATTAAACAGAGCCAAAACATCGTGCCGGCGGGATAATCTTTTTTTCTAAGCGACCAAAGTATGGCGAAGATGAGGACCGACTGGACAAATTCATAGATCGGCGTCGGATGGACGCGCACGCCGGGCGGATACGGGACGCCCGTAGATGGGTCCACCCAGCCGATGATTGCGTTGGTGTAAGCCACACCCCAGGGCACGTCCGTTACCTTGCCCCAGTCACCGTCGCCCGCCACATGGCAGCCGATGCGTCCAACTCCGTAGGCAATCGCGGCTGCGGGCGCAATGATATCC
>JACPFE010000660.1 GCA_016183145.1 Deltaproteobacteria bacterium
GACGACTACTATGACCCGGTCATGTGGGTGATCAAGAAACTTCGCGGCAAGCGACCCGCTTAGCCGCGAGCGTGTCTCGCCGTGAGGTGCGCGGAGAAGAGCGTTATGGTTTTAACCGCCTTGGGTAAATCCGTAAAGCAAAGAAGACGATTAGCCGTTATATAGCCTCGGGTGGCCAAATAACTACCTTCTCACCCCTCTGCCACTGGACGAGAAGAGTTTGGTGGCCGATAGTCTTTGGTGCCTTTATGGTCATTATAGTCTCGGTTGTGGTTTCTCTTCTATCAGGAATGGAAGTGTGGAGACGAGTCTTACAAAATCTTCTTTTAGTTTTTGGAGCAATTGCTGTTACCTACAGCATCGAAGCTCTGGTGAGGAATATTTGGGGGCTCGATGTATAAGTATGTTGCCTAAAGATCTTTCGCAAGCAGGGACTCGATTTCCGATTGAAGAGCCGGTTTCAGGCGCCACGGATTGAGGACGGGAGCTGTGTCATTCAGTGGGGAGTGAATCACTCCGTTGGGATCGGGTGTTCATAGCCGTCGGACGACTCCCCTATACCGAAGGCCTTGGCATTGAGACGCCAGCCTTGGCAATGGCCGGGCGGGCGATCCATATTTGATTTGAATGGGGGAGGCCATGGGATTGAACGTCGCAAAAAAGCTCATAGCATCCCATCTCGTTGAAGGTGAGATGATACCTGGCCAGGAGATTGGGATTCGGATCGACCAGACCCTCACTCAGGACGCGACCGGAACTCTGGTGATGCTCGAGATCGAGGCGATGGAACTCGACCGCGTCAAGACCGAAATTTCGGCGCAGTACGTGGATCACAACCTCATCCAGGAAGACCATAAGAATCCAGACGACCACCTGTTTCTCCACAGTGCCTGTCGGCGCTTTGGCCTCTGGTACAGTGGACCAGGCAATGGAGTCAGTCACCGCGTCCACCAAGAGCGCTTCGGGAGACCCGGAAAGACTCTGCTTGGCGCGGATAGTCACACGCCGGCCGCAGGGGCCATCGGTATGCTGGCGATCGGCGCCGGGGGCCTAGAAGTGGCTCTGGCCATGGCGGGTCAGCCCTTCTATGTAAAGATGCCGGAGATTTGGGGAATAAAGCTTTTTGGCGAGCTACCCGACTGGGTGAGTGCCAAGGACATCATCCTCGAGATGCTCCGGAGGCATGACGTGCACGGAGGCGTCGGTCGCATCGTCGAGTACTACGGACCGGGACTGAAGTCACTTTCCGCCATGGATCGACACGTCATCGCGAACATGGGCGCGGAGCTTGGCGCAACCACGACTGTTTTTCCTTCCGACGAAGAGGTCCGGCGCTTCCTCAGGTCACAGGGCCGCGAAGGGGATTGGATTGAACTCAGCGCCGACGAGGACGCCGAGTATGATATCTACGAGGAGATCGATCTCTCGAAGATTGAACCACTCATCGCCATGCCCTCGAGTCCCGGAAACGTAGTTCCGGTGCGCGATGTCGCTGGACAGGAGTTCTATCAGGCATACATCGGATCTTCCGCTAATCCCGGCTACCGCGACTTTGCTATTGCCGCCGAGATCGTTAAGGGTAAGCGGGTCCACCATCGCATCTCATTTGATGTCAACCCGACCTCACGGCAGATACTCGAAAACTTTGTTCGCGACGGCCACCTTCTTTCCCTCATTCATGCTGGCGCGCGCATCCACCAAGCCGGCTGCAACGGCTGCATCGGCATGGGGCAGGCGCCAGCCACCGATAAGCTCAGTCTCCGCACGGTGCCAAGGAACTTCCCTGGCCGCTCGGGCACGCGCGAAGATAAGGTCTGTCTTGTGAGCCCGGAAACCGCTGCAGCCTCGGCGCTCGCCGGAGTCATCACCGACCCACGTGAACTCGACATGGCCTATCCGAAGATCTCCGATCCGGAAAGGCCGATTCTCAATACGGAGATGCTGATTCCGCCTCTCCCCCCTCAGGAGGCGTGCGAGGTGAAACTTGAGAAGGGGCCAAACGTCGCCGCGCTGCCGGCTTTGGAGGCATTGCCCGATGGGCTCGAGCTTCCCGTTGTCCTCAAGGCGAAGGACGATATCTCTACTGATGAGATCATGCCGGCCGGCGCCCGCGTCCTTCCCTATCGAAGCAACATCCCAAAGATTAGCGAGTTCGCCTTTGACATGGTAGACGAAACCTATCCTCGCCGGGCTATGCAGGTCCGCGACGCCGGTGGCCATGCGGTTGTGGGAGGCCTAAACTATGGCCAGGGATCGAGCAGGGAGCATGCGGCCCTCGTTCCCCGCTACCTCGGGCTCCGTGTCGTCATTGCGAAGAGCTTCGCGCGCATTCATTGGCAGAACCTCGTGAACTTCGGCGTCCTGCCGGTCACGCTGGAAGACGAGTCGGAGTATGACCGAATCGAGCAGGGCGACATGTTGAAGGTTGTGGACCTTCATAGACAGATCCGGGCGGGAGGTCCGATCCGGGTAGAAAACAGAACAAAGAATCGCACCTTCACGGTTAAAGCAGATCTCTCTGGACGGCAGATCGATGTCCTACTCGCGGGCGGTCTCATCAACTGGGTAAAGGAGCGGGTTAGAGGGATTTAGGGACACTGCCTTAGGGTTTGCCGGGATTTCTTTTGTGCAAACGTATGGGTGGAATAACCATAAAATACCTCCGCACATTCCATGAGCGTCTCAGATAAAGTAGGATGTGGATGGACAGTTTCAGCGAGGGAGGAGCGGGTGCGTAGTTCACGGACGGCTTCGACAGAATCGACCGGGACTTGCATGTTAAGGACGCCTCGTAGGCATTCTTCACAGGAGTAATAATATGAAAAACCGCGACCTTCAGGCCACGTGGGCTTATCATAACGCAACCAAGCACACCTACCAGAGCATCCGCACGAACCCTCACTATCTTGACTGGGAGAACCAGCCGATTCCATTTAAAATCTATTCCAAGCTGGAGCCCATCCCTCTACTCCAGCACCTATCGCCATCGGGAATGGCGGCGCTTGAGGCCATCTCGGCTCTGGAAGCCCCGCCAGAAGGTCAAGTCGTTCCCTCGAGTCAAACCCTGGCGGAAATCCTCTATCTATCTGCGGGCATCACCAAACGTAAGAGCTACCCTGGAGGTGAAAATCTCTTTCGGGCCGCCGCCTGCACGGGCGCGCTCTATCACATCGATTTGTATCTCGTCTGCGGCGACCTTCCAGGTTTAGAGGCCGGCGTCTATCACTTTGGCCCGCATGACTTTGCCCTGCGGAGACTGCGAAAGGGAGATTGCCGTGCAGTCCTCGGTCGTGCCAGCGGGGAAGAACCGTCGATAGTGAACGCACCGGCCGTGGTCATCTGCGCTTCGACGTATTGGCGCAATGACTGGAAATACCAGTCCCGAGCCTATCGGCACTGCTACTGGGACAACGGCACCATTCTGGCCAACCTGTTAGCAACCGCGGTTGCATGTCATGTGCCGGCACGGATCGTCGTCGGCTTCGTAGATGCTGCTGCGGTGGGCCGGCTCCTAAGCCTGGACACAAGGCGCGAGGGTGCGCTTGCTCTCGTAACTCTCGGCAATGCCACGGTTAAGGCGGCTGGGTTTTCTCCCGCGGTCCAGCCTCTGGCGTTCGAGACCGTGCCGCTTTCCGAAAAGGAAATCGACTATCCAGCCATCGAGGCGATGCACGAGGCATCGTCTCTAGAGAGCGAAAGGGAGGCGGTAGACTGGCGCAGTCAGGCTTCGGTAGTCTCTTCGACAGGGACTGGAAGTCCGACCTTTAGTCCCGCTTCAAAAGAGCGGTTCTTTGCCCTTCGGCCACGCGGCGACGATGAGATTCCTCGGGATACTATCGAGGAGGTCATCCAACGGCGTGGCTCCAGCCGCGAATTCTCCCGCGAATCGATCAGCTTTAAACAGTTCTCCACCATGCTTGACCGGGC
>JACPFE010000669.1 GCA_016183145.1 Deltaproteobacteria bacterium
AAAAGGACAAGTACATAGCGCGCAGCGCCGAAGAGATCGAAGTGATCAAGGGGGTCGTCAAGCGCGCCGTCGGTTTCGACGGCGAGCGCGGCGACGAGATCGAAATCGCCAACGTGCCGTTCAAAGTCCAGCCCGGCGTGCCGCTTCCGCCGGTGGCCGCGCCGGATCTCAAGGACATGCTGATGTCGCCCCTCGGCATCGGCGTCACCGCCGGCGCGCTGCTGGCGGTCGGCGCTTTGGCGTACTTCTTGACCCGCGGGCGAGGGAAAAAGGCCGCGGCGGAAACGCCCGCAGCGATCGTCGAAGCGGTCAAGGCCGCAGCCCCGGCCCCGGAAACGGCGGGAGAGACACCCATGGCTCCCAAGAAGATTATTCTGATGGACGATCCGCGCAAAGAGCAGTTGGGGCAAATCGCCCGCGACTATCACGACGCCACGGTGAGGATCATCCGCGGGTGGCTGCACGAGGACGCCAGTAAGGTGCGCCCGTCGTATGACAACGGTCTTGGGGTTGAGGAGCTACATTGAAACAGGAAGACGGAAAGCCGAAGCCGAGAAACACGCTGACTGGTCCGGAAAAGGCCGCCATCCTCCTGGCCCTGGTTGGCGAAGAGCTCGCCGCGACTCTGGCCGCCGAGCTGCAGGAAAAAGAGCTGGTGATGTTGCGCCAGGGAGTACACCGCATGGCGCAAATCGAAACCGATCACGTCGATGAAGTATTCGAAGAAACCTACAAGCAGTTGAAACGAGCCAATATCGTGCCGGGCGAGACCAACGAATATCTCCAGCGGGTCATCACCAAGGCGATGGGAGCGGAAAAAGGCGGCGCGATTCTGAGCCGAATCTTCCAAGAAGAGAACGACGATTCCTACGGCATCGATATCCTGCACGAGATGGACGGCAAGACACTGGCGCATTTTCTCCAGGAAGAGCAACCGCAAACCATCGCTTTTATTCTGGCCCATCTCTACCCGGCTCATGCGGGGGAGATTTTTTCTCTACTGCCGGAGGATAAGCAGGCGGAAGTGGCGTTCCGCATCACCCGGCTCGGCAGCACTTCGGCTGGCGCCATTGAGGAAGTCAGCAAAGTGCTGCGCAATGAAATTCACCAGGTCCAAGGCAAACAGGTGGGTGGGGTGCGGCCGGTGGCGGAGATCCTGAACTTCGTGAGCATGGCCACTGAGGAGCGGGTGATGGGCGGTTTAAACGAGTTCGAGCCGGACCTGGCGGAAAATATCCGCCAACTGATGTTTACCTTTGAAGACCTCACCAAGATCGACGATCCGAGCATGCAGGTTTTGGTGCGCGAAATCGAAAAAGACAAATGGGTCATGGCGATGCGCACCGCCAGTCCCGGACTGAAGAAGAAAATCTTCGCCAACATGTCCGAGCGCGCCGGCGCGCTGTTGAAAGAAGAGCTGGAAGCCATAGGGCCGGTCCGGCTGCGGGAGGTAGAAGCGGCGCAGCGGGAAGTTATCGACGCCGCCCGGCGGCTCGAATCCGAAGGCAAGGTCTTCCTGACGGCCGGCAAGGGCAAAGACGATGTCCTCGTATAGGCTGGTTGACCGCGAGCGGCTCGGGGACGGCGATGTTCGTCCCTATCCGCAAGACGATCTCGGCGGCCGGCCCGGGACGCGCGCCAGCCGCAAACTGGTGGATGGCCCTGCCGATGTGGAATTGGCGTTCTTCGATCTCCTGGAGATCGGACCCTACCTGCTGCTCCTGGCGGCTGGCGAAAAAGCCCAAGCGATCACCGCCCAGGCCGAGGCCGAAGCGGACGGCGTGCGTGAGCAGGCCAAACGGGAAGGCAGCGAACAGGGACGCGAAGAGGCGAAACAGGAAATTTTACCTTCCCTCGTCGCCTTTCGCGACGCCGGGCAGGCGCTGATCGTTTTCGAAGAACGACTGGTTTCCCGCAGCGCGCCGTGGATCGCCCGCCTGGCGCTGGAGATCGCCGAGAAGGTGATCGGCCAGGCGCAGGAAGAAAATCCTCAGTTCGTCGCCTCGGTCCTGGAACGGGCCAAGCATGAAGTGGCGGAGGCGAAACAACTGCGCATCTGGCTCCACCCGGCGGATCTTATCCTGCTTTCCGAGCTGCGCCCCGATCTGATCGCCGTCGGCGCCGCTCCGGGAAGGCAAATCGAGATCGTGGCGTCCGAGGAAATCGGCCGGGGCGGTTGCCGTTTGGAAACCGATATGGGTCTCGTGGACGCAACCGTGCCGACGCAGATCGAAGAAATTCGCAGACAGCTTCTGGACGATGGCGCGCCATAAAAAAGTTCTGAGTAACGAGTCCTGAGTCCTGAGATGGGAGGGGAGGGCTCAGCACTCATTACTCAGCACTCAGGACTATTATGGCTGAAAGTTTCTTGTCTCCCTATCACGAGCGGCTCAAAACTGTTTCGCCTTTCCGGATTTCCGGAACCGTAACGGAGGTCACCGGCTTGCTGATCGCCAGCCGCGGGCCTTGGCTTCCGGTGGGTGGAGTTTGCCATATCCACTCACTGGGGAACGGCGAACCCGTGCTCGCGGAGGTGGTCGGCTTC
>JACPFE010000670.1 GCA_016183145.1 Deltaproteobacteria bacterium
GGTATCCAGGCTAATTCGGCGCAACAAACCTGGATTCCCGCGTGCGCGGGAATGACGAGTCGAGGAGAGCACCATGTGGAAGGAAATCCCTCCATTTTCATTCTCGGCGGGCGAGCGTAAGATCATGGCCCACTTCGTGGTAAAGAGAAAAGCTTCGGTCGAACAAGAAAAGTCAAATGATGCAATACGGACCAGAAAGGTTAGTCCCGCAACTTAGCGAAAGTTCTTCGGCTTCGGTCAGTTGTGCCAAGCAACTGCTGGGCAATAGCCGGATCTAGGTTCATCCACGGGTTTACACCCGTGGCGTTCTGCGAAGGAGGGTAAGCGAAAGCGCCAATTACGAACTCGCTCTATTCTCCGTAAAGTGTTTTTACGAAGCCGCTCTGCTCCAGATCCTTCAGATAAGCAACATCGATAAAACTCCCCGGCTGGAGTCCTTTCGCTTTCGGATTGCGCGAGCCGATCTCATCGAGCACCATTTGAATACCCTTGACCGTCGGGTAGGGCACCTTTGGCATGACTTTGACCGCGTAATGCTGGTAGGTCTCTTCGAGCGCCTCGTGGTCTGTGATGCGCGAGTATTTGCCGATCACCTTGACCGCGAAGCTCTTATCGGTCTTGAATCGGTGCAGCCCTTCGACGTAGGCGCGCAGGTAGCGGCGCAGAATGTCGGGACTCTCCCGCATATAACTTTTGGTCGTGACGACACCCGCGCCCTGGTAATCGACGCCGATGGCGCTCAAGTCGGCAAGCAAGCTGTAGCCGAATTTAGCGGCTTGAAGGTGCAGCGGCGAAGAGAGCATCCCACCGTCGACGGCGCGCGACGCCAAGCCGGCGAGCGTCTCTTGCGATCCGCCCATCTGAATCAAGGCGACGTCGCGGTCGGGCTGAAGCCCCCACTGTCCAAGGACGAAACGCAGCAGGAAATCGTCCGAGGTGCCGAAGCGCGTGATGCCGATTTTTTTGCCCTTGAGATCTTCGCGTCGCTTGATCTCCGGCTTGACCATGAGTTTCTGCCCGGGCTTGTGATTGGGCCCGGCGAGCATGATGAGATCAGCGCCCGCAAGGTTGGCCTGAATCACCGCGGGGATGGCGATTTCGGAAATAGGAATCTCTTTCGCCAACATCGCCTGGACGACCTTGGAGCTGCCGGCAACGTAAATTAGCTCTACTTCAAGTCCCTGCTTCTCGAACAGCTTCGCTTCCTTCGCCACCCAGAGCACCGCCATGGAACCGACGGTGGTCGGATAGGCGACCTTGAGGCGAGTCTGAGCAAGCAAGGCGGAGGGCCAGGCGATGAAGACCAACAGCAGAGTTAACAAGGAAATGTTTTTCTGTTTCATAAAAACCGCCAAATTCGTTTCGATCTATTCGACCGAAGTCCGCGAAGCCTCTACGCCGCTTGCGATCGGGTTGGCGAGCTTGCTCGCCGCAATTGCAATGGCGACCAGAACGATTCCCAACAGATCGGTTTTCCAGCCTGGGTAAATGAGCGTGATGGAGCCGATGCCGAGCAGAACACGCTGCCACCAAATCACGTTGCCGAAGAAATAACCCGACATCGCTCCGGCGAGGGCGATGGTACCGAGCACCGCGGTCGTCGCCGCTAACAGAACTTCGCCGGTGGAACCGTGCAGCAACAGCGCCGGCTGGTAAACAAAAATAAAGGGAACGATGTAGCCCACGATGCCGAGCCGACTCGACTCCCACCCCGTCTGCCAAAAATCGGCTTTGGCGATCACCGCCGCGGCATAGGCCGCCAAGGCCACGGGCGGCGTCACCAGCGACATGCAGCCGAAATAAAAAATGAAAAGGTGCGCCGCCATCGGTTCCACTCCCATCTTCACGACCGCCGGCGCCACGAACATCGCCAGAACGATGTAGACCAACAGCGTGGAGGCTCCCATGCCCATGATGATCGAGGCGATGGCCGTGAGAATCAACAGCAGCCATAACTGTCCGCCCGAGGCTTCGATGAGCCCGGAGGAAAGCGTCATGCCCAGGCCGGTCAGCGATACGGCGCTCATGATGACGCCGATAACGCCGGCCGCCGCGCCCAGATCCGCGAAGGCGAGCGCTCCTTGCTCCAGGGAAGTTTTGATTTTAGCCGGGCCGAGCCGGGTTTCCTTCCTGAAGTAACTTACCGCGATCAGCACCAGGGTGGCATACAAACCCGACTTCGCGACGTTATAGCCGAAATAACCGATCAGAAGCATCAATACGACCACCGGGACGATGAAAAACCAGCCCTCCTTGAGGGTCTGAAAGAACGGTGGAATATCCCTTTTGTCCAGCCCCCGCAGTCCTGTTTTCGCCGCTTCAAAATCGAGCATGAAATAAAGCGCCACGTAGTAGAGCATGGCGGGAAGAAACGCGGCCACCGCCACGGACCAGTACGGCACGCCGAGTATCTCGGCCATGAGAAACGCCGCCGCGCCCATAACCGGCGGCATGATTTGGCCGCCGTTGGAAGCCGCCGCCTCCACGCCGCCGGCAAACGCCGCGCGGTAGCCCAAGCCCTTCATCATGTTGATGGTGATCGGACCGTCCACGACGACGTTCGCCACGGCGCTGCCGGAGACGGTCCCGAATACGCTGGAGGCGACCACCGCCACTTTGGCCGGCCCGCCGCGATATCGGCCGACGAGAGCAATGCCGAGTTTGAGAAAAAACTCCCCCGCTCCTGAAGCCTGAATAAACTGGCCGAAAATCACGTAGGTCGCCACCACCACGGAAAAAATCTCCAGGGCCAATCTGAACAGCGCGCCGTCCGAGGTGTAAAAGTGACCGATCATGCGCGCATAGGAATAACCGCGCGCCAACAAGAAGCCCGGAAAGTAGTTGCCGTAAAGAACATAGATGATGAAAATTCCGCCGAGGACGGCGACCGCGGCACCGACGGTGCGGCGCGCCGCTTCCAGGGTCGTCAAAAGCGAAATCCCGCCCAGAATTAGAATGACCGGGGTTGGCTGGCCGTAAAAGCGCGTCACCTGCTCCCAATTGAGAAAGATATAGAAAGAGCTGGCCGCGCCGCCCGCCGCCATAACAAGATCATACCAAGGAACGCGATCACGCGGAGATTTCTTCCCGCCCGGAAC